>JAJZHR010000334.1 GCA_021810815.1 Acidobacteriota bacterium
GGAGCAGCGATGGGGAATCTCCAACGGCGGCCAGGCGATCCATGAGGTTGGCGGAGCGCGCATGGGAAGCGACCCGAAGACCTCCGTGCTGAACTCCCATTGCCAGGCCTGGGATTGCAAGAATCTATTCGTCGCCGATGCTGCTCCCTTTGTAAGCCTCTCGGACAAGAATCCGACCCTGACCATCCTGGCTCTGGCGTGGCGCACTTCGGAATACATCGCCGCGCAGCTGCGGGCGCAGAATATTTAGCTCAGATTTGAGCAAGGTAGAAGTGAGGCACTTATGGAAGAGTCTATTGGGCAGAGCAGGGAACTACGGTTTCAGCGGCGCACCATGCTGAGGATGATGATCGCCGTGCCTATGGCCGGACTTGTGCCGCTGGCTTCGTTCGCGGCTCAAGCAGGGATTTCGCTTCCCGGATCATCCGTGCTGCCAGAGTCTTCCGATGCGTACCAACCCAGGATATTGAATCCTCATGAGTGGAGGACGGTGCAGTTGCTGAGCGACTGGATCATTCCCGCCGATGGGGTTTCCGGCAGCGCAACGGATGCAGGCGTGCCAGAGTTCATCGACGACTGGCTGGACTACCAGCGTGGCTATCTACTGGACAATATCCGGAGCGGACTGGCGTGGCTGGATGCGGAGTGCGGACGCAGCAGCTTCCGGAGCTTTGTGAACTGCGCGCCGGAAGAGCAGAAGCGGATGCTTGATCGGATCGCATATCCGCAAAAGGCCGCTGCGGAAGACGCTCGCGGCGTGGCATTTTTCAATCACATGCGCGACCTGGTGCTGAGCGGCTTCTACACCAGCGAAATGGGGATGCGCGACCTGCCTTACGTCGGGAATGAGCCGCAGTCGGAATGGCAAGGCTGCCCTGCGCCCGTGCTGTCCAGGCTGGGTCTCGCAACCTGATGGCGAGTTCGCAGGAAACTCCGATTATGAGACAGAGAGTTGTCTAGACTGAGGTCCCATCATTTTCTGGCGCACTTGCGTCATTCGGGATTCTACTCTTCCAGATATTCAGAAGAGCCGCAACCAGCGTAAATGCGATGGGGCCAAGAATCAGGCCGCTTATCCCGAAAACCAGAATCCCGCCCAGGAGTGCAATTAGGACGGGGGCCGTGTGGAGCCGGAGCTGCGTTCCTACCAGTACAGGATAGAGAACATTATCCAGCGTGCTGATGATGAGCGTGCCGACAACCATGAGAATGACGGCCTGCATCCAGTGATGGGTTGCAGCGAGATAGATCGCCACCGGAATCCAGACAACAAAGGCGCCGAAGGATGGCACAATGGCGCAGACGGCTGTGGCCAGCCCCAGCAGAGAAGCTCCTGAAACTCCCAGGAGAGCAAATGTAATTCCTGCCACAATGCCTTGAATCCCTGAGACAAGAAAATGGCCAAGGACGGTAGCCTGAATGGTGTCGGCGATGCGCCCGAGGAGGTAATCGGCATCGTGGTCGCGCAGGGGCATGATGGACCGGAGATAAGAGCGGCCAAGGCTCTGATCGCGATAGAGGAAGAAGAGCAGGAACAGCATGATGACGATCTGAGTCAAAGCTGCGATCGAGCCGCCAAGAAAGATCGTCAGCCTTGCAGCTATAAAACCCATGCTCTTATTGAAAGCCTGCTCCAGGGTGATGTTGTCCATGGAGAATTGCAGCATCGCGGAGATGCGTGGAGAGTCGGCGAGGAACTGTTGTATTCCGCGCTGCGCAGCGCCACTCTGCACGGCGGCTACGCCTGCAAGAATATGTCCCGCTAGAATCTGGGCGAAGAAGAGCGTTGGGAGAATGATGCTGAGGCTTACCAGCGCGACGCTGATGCTCGCGGCGAAGTTCGGCCGTCTCAGCTTCGCTTCGATCCATCTGTGCGGGCGCTGCGTGACAATCGCCAGAACCAGCGCTCCGACAACGGCCGGCAGGAATGGCTTAATGATCAGCGCACAGACAAACACTGCGGTGATCGTAAGCAGGAAGAGGGCCAGATTCCTCCAGCTAAATCCCTCTGCAATCAATTCTGAGTCCACGCTCCCCATTCATAGCCTCCGCGCCGATGCTGATCGGTCAACGTCATGCACCCATTCATACACGAGTCGCCGGACGAGCAGTCATCCTGCCCACATAATTCATCGCTTCACTGACCCAAAGGACGCTGCTTGCGATTGAGAAGCAGAGCAGCCAGTCGTTGCGGCTCAATGGCACAAGGTCGAATACTTTTTCGAGGAATGGAGCATCCAGGAGGGCGATCTGCAGGCCGACAGTCAGCAGGATCGCTCCCCAAAGCCATCGATTGCCGAAAATTCCGCTGAAGGCGCTGGCTGTTTCAGACCGGGCGCTGAGGGAATTGAAGAGCTGAAAAAAGATGAGCGTTGTGAAGGCCATCGAGCGCCTGTGCCCAAGCGATGCCTTGCCGTCAAAGAGGAAGAAGAGCGACAGCGTCCCTACTGTCATCACTCCGGCGACGACGAGCAGATTGAGCATCATTTTGTGCGTAACGATGTTCTCGTCCGGGCGCCGAGGAGCTCGGTCCATGATGTCCGGCGCAGGGGAGTCCACGCCCAGCGCGAGAGCAGGCGCTCCGTCGGTGACCAGATTGATCCATAGGATCTGCGCTGCGGTCAGCGGCAAAACAAGGGAGTGGGGCCCGCGGCCGCCTCGCACGGAAAGGATCAAGGCGCTCGCGAAGATGGTCAGCACTTCGCCAAGATTCGTGGCCAGCAAATAGCGCAGGAACTTCCGGATATTGTCGTAGACGACCCGCCCCTCCTCGACCGCCGCGACGATGGTGGAGAAGTTGTCGTCCGTCAGGATGAGGTCAGCCGCTTCCTTGGACACGTCCGTTCCCGTGATGCCCATGGCAATGCCGATGTGCGCGGCTTTCAAGGCGGGAGCGTCGTTCACTCCATCGCCGGTCATGGCGACAATCTCTCCGTTCTGCTGGAGCGCGCGGACGATGCGGAATTTGTGCAGAGGCTTCACGCGCGCATACACCCCGGTGGAGCGAACGGCCTGCACCAGGTCGGCGTCGGACATGCTGTCAAGCTGAGCGCCTGAGAGTACGCGATCATGGGGAACGATGTTCAACTCGCGAGCCACCGCGAGGGCCGTGCCCGGATGGTCCCCGGTAATCAGGATGGTGCGGATGCCCGCCCGTCTGGCGTGCTCTACGGCAAGCAGCGCCTCCGGCCGCGGCGGGTCCATCATGCCAACCAGGCCGAGGAAGGTCAGGCCGCGTTCAATCGTATTCGCGTCAGGAGCGTTCGCGTCGATCGCCTCAAGAGAGGGGATCGACCGAGTGGCAACCCCAAGCGTGCGGAGCGCGCGAACGGTCAACTGCTCCGTGGTGCGGAGGATTTCCTCGCGGCGCTGTGGTGTCAATGGGCGGGAGATGCCATCGGCGAACTCATGCGTGCAGGCGTTGAGAAGAATGTCAGGAGCGCCCTTCGTGAAGACAACGCGCTCTCCTGGCGACAGCTTGTCTTCATGGATGGTGCTCATCATCTTCCGTTCCGACGAAAAGACGACCTCCGCCAGACGAGGATACTCAGCACGCATCGCAGAGGGCAGCACTTGCCCCTTGCGCGCAACGGTCAGCAGGGCTGCCTCTGTCGGGTCGCCCTGAATGGTCCATCCGCTGTCGGACTCGTTGAGTTGGGCATTGTTCACCAGAGCGGCGCCGACCAGCAGCTTGCGGACTTCCTGCCACTGCTCCGTAGAGAGGTCCCCATCCTGAGGAGTCGCAAGCC
>JAJZHR010000335.1 GCA_021810815.1 Acidobacteriota bacterium
GTGTCGCAGAAGATGGCGCCCGTCATCAAGCGTCTCTATGAGCAGATGCCGGAGCCGAAGTGGGTGATCTCGATGGGGGCCTGCGCCACGTCAGGCGGAGTCTTCAACAACTACGCTCTGGTGCAGTGAGTGAATCAGGTGATTCCCGTTGACGTGTACGTGCCTGGGTGCCCGCCCCGGCCGGAGCAACTGCTTTACGCCATCACCCTCTTGCAGGAAAAAATCCAGAATGAGCGCGGCTCCCTGAAGCGGACGCTGAATCTGACATAGCATTTTCGCCCTGAATCGAGCGCAGGAGGCAACGCAGCTCTTTTTAGGCGCATCCTAAAATGTTGGCAGAGTCAAAACGAAAAAACCGTTCAAGGGACAGCAAATTGTGGGCGGACTTCTGGCTCTGGAAGGACGTGGTTACTTTTTAGGTGCCTAATTTGCGATTTGCCTCACAAATTTTCCCCCAGCGCGTCTGATCAGTATGTTGTAATAAATATCGTGGCTGGCAGGGTTTAGCCGATGTAGCGCCATGCAACTTGCTCCGCCTTTGCGATCCAGGTTCAATAAAGTTTGCTGCCGCACTTCCTGCGCAAGTCAAGCGAGGCAGTATGCGGCAATCGACATCCAACGTTTCAGGTTGCTGAAAATTATTTGAAGCGATCCTAAGCATTTTCCGTGGAGGATAGAAGAAATGTTCGAACGCACGCACCGATTCAGCACCAAAACACTTCTGGCAGCATGTGCTCTGGGCCTGGCGGCCAGCAGCATGAGTGCGCAGACAGGGAGCAGTTCCAGCACGCCTCCTGCGGCCGCAAGTGCCGCACCTGCGGCAACGCTGCCCGCTGCGCCCCCCATTTCCAGGTTCGATATCTTTACCGGATATTCTTACCTTGGAACGCACAGCACCGTGAAGCCGGATGGTGTGCAGTACTCCTCCATGAATTATGGCGCGATTGGCAGCGCGGCATACTTTTTCAACAAGTATGCTGGCGGCCAGTTTGAGTATTACAACTCGCCCGGCGGCACGAATGACGCCTTGTCGACCTTTGAGGTAGGACCGATTTTCCGGTATCCGATGAAGGACTTCACGGTGTTCGCTCACGGCCTGGTCGGTGGCGCGCGCCTGGGCGGCGCTTCCTCGGTGCATGGCGACCCGACGTTCTTTGTCGAGCCGTTCACGATGGGCGTTGGCCTGACGGCTGGCGGCGGCATGGACTATGACACGCCGCTGTTCAACCACCATCTCGGCATTCGCCTCTTCCAGGCGGACTACCAGTATGTCCATGCTGACTTCGGCCCCGCGCTGAGCAACGGCGTAGCTGGCGGTCGTGCGAACCTGAACGCGGCGCGTTTGAGCACTGGCCTGCTGTTCCACTTTGGCAGCATCGTTCCTCCTCCGCCTGTCACCTACACCTGCACGGCGAGCCCCGCCAGCGTCTATCCTGGCGACCCGGTGACCATCACGGGAATGGCGATGAACCTGAACCCGAAGAAGACTGCCACGTATAGCTGGACGACGGATGGCGGCAAGATCAGCGGCAACTCCTCGACGGGCAACATCGACACGACCACTGCGGCTCCTGGAACCTACACCGCCAAGGGTCATGTTGAAGAGGGCAACAAGCCCGGCCAGATGGCGGACTGCACGGCATCGTACACGGTCAAGCCGTTCGAGCCGCCGACAGTGAGCTGCTCTGCCAACCCGTCGACGATCAACCCCGGCGACTCCTCCACCATCACGGCGCAGGGTGTCAGCCCGCAGAATCGGCCGCTGACCTACAGCTACAGCGCATCGAGCGGTTCGATCACCGGCACCGGCTCCACCGGTACCCTGGCGACCACCGGTGCGGCACCGGGCACGATCACGGTGACCTGCAACGTAACGGATGACAAGGGTCAGACAGCTTCTTCGACGACCAGTGTCACGATTACTGCTCCTCCTCCTCCTCCCGCTCCTGTGACGGCGGCTCTCTGCGCGGTCAAGTTCGACCGTGACGTGAAGCGTCCGACGCGTGTGGACAACGAAGCCAAGGCTTGCCTGGATGACATCGCCCTGAACATGCAGCGTACTTCGGATGCGAAGATCGCCGTAATTGGTCAGACAGCGGCACCTGAGCACGCAACCAAGGCGAAAGCAAAGCGCACGTCGAAATATGCTGCTGAGCGCGCCGTGAACACCAAGGACTACCTGGTGAACGAGAAGGGCATTGATGCATCGCGCATCAGCGTCTACACCGGGGTGGCGGATGAGAAGGGTGTTGAAACCATCCTGATCCCCGCCGGAGCGATGCTCGACACGACCGGCCTGACGCCGGTGGACGAGAGCGCAGTGAAGGCGAAGCCGCGGAACCCGGCGAAGGCGACCCACCACAGCAAGAAGAAGATGACCATGTAAGTTGCAGTCCTGAGAAGAGGCTGACTGGGCTTGCCCGGTCAGCCTTTTTTCTTGCTCGTCAGCCAACAACTCGCGCTGTCTCGGCGTCGGCAGCAAGTTGGCAGCATCAACCAAATCCGCAGGGCCGTGTACTTTGCGGTTCCCGCCAACGCCTCTTGTTTTCTCTCATCGGCCGAACGGTACACTATAGCTAAAGATGCGACAGAAGCCCCTTTCCAATTCCTTTTTCTCTCCGCTGAGATTGCTGAGCGCCGCCGCTGTTCTGCTGCTGACGTTCTCCGCAGCCCTGCAGGCGCACGCTGTCGCATGGTTTCCTGTTGGCCCTGATGGCGGCGACGCACGCTCCTTCGGGAGTGATCCGACCGACCATAAGCATCTGCTACTGGGGACGGCGACAGGGTGGATCTACCAGTCCCGCGACGGGGGAGCTTCCTGGACGCATCTTGCCCGGCTGGGCAGGAGGGACGATCTTGTCATCGACGACATTCTGATCGATCCGTCCAACCCGAAGCGCATTCTGGCGGCAGCGTGGGTGGTGGACCACCCTGATGGCGGCCTGTACGAGAGCACGGATGGCGGCGCGACCTGGACGGCGAACAAGGAGATGGCAGGGCAGTCGGTGCGCTCGCTGGCCCAGGCTGCATCCGATCCAGCCATTGTTGTTGCAGGTTCGCTGGATGGAGTGTTCCGCAGCAGCGACCGGGGTGAACATTGGACACGGATCAGTCCTGAGGGAAGCAAGGAGATCCACGAGATCGAGTCGCTGGCGATTGATCCCAGGGATCCGAACGTGATCTACGCAGGCACCTGGCATCTGCCATGGAAGACGACCGACGGCGGGGAGCACTGGCACAACATCAAGCAGGGTGTCATCGACGACTCGGACGTGTTCTCCATCATCGTCGATCCTGACAAGCCGCAGACGGTGTATGCAAGTGCATGCTCCGGCATCTACAAGAGCGAGAACGCAGGCGAGGTTTTCCGCAAGGTGCAGGGAATCCCGGCCACGTCTCGGCGCACACGGGTTCTGATGCAAGATCCGAAGAATCCTCTGGTGGTCTTCGCGGGCACGACGGAGGGCTTGTACAGGACGGGAGACGGGGGCGACACCTGGGCCGCTCTCACAGGCACGGACGTGATCGTGAATGACATCTACATCGATCCCACGGACACCAACAAGATGCTGGTGGCGATCGACAGGGGCGGTGTGCTCTCGAGCAGGGATGGCGGCAGCACCTTCGACCCCTCGAACAGCGGATTTTCTTCGCGCCAGGTGACGTCGCTGCTGATCGATGCGCACGACCCGGCGACGATGTACGTCGGCGTGGTGAACGACAAGCAAT
>JAJZHR010000336.1 GCA_021810815.1 Acidobacteriota bacterium
AACGGCCGCATGCACGGCTTTCAGCTCTGGGCCAACCTGCCCGCCTCGCTCAAGATGACGGACCCGCGCTACCAGGACATCCCCGCATCGGCCATCCCCGAGGTGACCGAGGACGATGGAACGCACGCGCGCATCCTCTGTGGCGAGTTCTGGGGTAAGCGCGGTCCGGTGGAGGGCGTCGCCGCAGACCCGCAGTACATCGACATCTCGGTTCCGCCCAACACGCGCCGTCGCATCCAGGTCGAGACCACGCGCAACGCCTTTGCCTACGTCTTTGCAGGCTCCGGCGCCTTCCGCGATGCCTCAGACCCGCAGGCCGTGCTCACCGAATCGGCAATCGACCCCAATGCGCCCGCGAAGTACGACGCAAAGAATCACTCGCTCGTCTTGTTTGATCGCGGCGATGAGATCGTAGTGCAATCCGGACCGGAAGGGATCCGCTTTCTCCTCGTCTCCGGCAAGCCCATCGAGGAGCCCGTCGCCTGGTACGGCCCGATCGTGATGAACACGCAGGCCGAGTTGCAGCAGGCCATGCGTGAGTTGCAGAGCGGCTCTTTCATCAGGCACCGCTGATCCATCGGCAGCCGGTTGCCATCGCAGCCGGCTGCGCATCTTCCTACGCGCTCTGCGTCCGCACCGGCCGATGCAGGAACCACCGCATCACCGAGCGCCAGTCCCGGCTCGCCGGCGTGGCCGTGTACTCTTCCAGCGACGCGTGCAGTGCACCCCGCCGCACCGGCATCTCCTCGAGCAACAGCTCAGAGGCCTGCACCAGCCGGTTGGAATGGAACCACCGCTGCACCGCCTTGCTCTCGAGCAGGTTCGTCACCGCCAGCAGCGACATCCCCAGGTGGTGCGCCATCCACTCCCGCACCAGCTCAGGATTCTCGCGCGACGCCCGGTAGTCCGCGGCCTCGTAGAGCCCAAACGCGCCTACCCAGCCAGCGGCATCCATCTGCCGCAGATTGCGCAGCGCCTCGCGCGTGTCCACGCCCAGCGCCAGAAAGCTGGAGTACGGTGAAACCACCGGTCCTGCCGTCGCATCCTCGCTCAGCGCCATCTGCGGTACGCCGTACGCATGGTAGCCATAGTGCCGGTGCTCATTCCGCGTCGCGTTGCCTGATTCGGAGATGCCCCATGGAATCCCGAACGTACGCGCAAAAGCTCGCTGCGCATCCACGCATGCGAGCTGCGTCCGTCCCAGCAGCGTCTCTGCGTCGCTGTGCATCCACAATGTGGGCATCAGGTACTCAAACATCGTGCCCGTCCACGAGTACAGCACGAACCGCCCAAAGGCATGCACGTGCTGCCGCGCCAGCTTGAACCAGCTCTGCTGCGGCAGCTCGCCGCGCGCTACTGCAATGAACGTCGCCATGCGTGCCTCGGAGGCCAGCAGGTCATAGCACGCTTCGTGCCGCTTCTGCGACCGCACGCTGTACCCAATCGACAGCACTCCGCGCCCCGGATCCGCCAGGAATGCGAAATCCGTCTCCGCGGCCAGACGCTCCGCCTGCTGCGCAATGGTCTCCACTCGCCCGGCCAGCGCGCGCAGATTGGCCTGCGCCACCGGCAGCGCGGCCCGCAGTTGTTCACCCAGCGCCTTCAGCGTTGGCTTGGCCATGATCGCGCTCCACACGCGGCTCAGCCTTGTGCCCAGTGCCTGCGTAAAGCCGATGATCTCCTCAAACGACAACGACTCCGCTTCTTCCCCAATCGCCGGCTGCAGCATCTCGCGAATCGGCGCATACTCTGGCAGCATCCAGGGCAGATAATCCCGCAGCAGGATCAGGATCGCCGTCACTCTCTTGTGTGCCTCCGTCAGCCACCAGCGCGTCTCGGAGTGCTCATCGGCCGCTGCCGCCGCTGCGGACAACACCGCCTGCGCCGCAGGCAGCCACGCAATCCATTCCTGCGTCGCCGTTGCGCTCGCCGGCATCACCAGGCCGCGCAGTGGCACCGCCAGCGACTCATCCAGCTCCATCTGCTGCCAGTAGGTGCGCACTCCCGCAAACAGTTCGGGCCGAAGCAGCGGCTTCTTCAGCAGCTCGTGCGCTCCAGCCTGCAGCGTATAGAGCGACGCCACAAAGTTGCCACTGTCCACCGTCGAAACAAATGGGTCTGCATCCAGCGGCAGGAGCGTCTTCGTGTCGTACCAGTTGAAGAGATGTCCACGATGCTTCGCCAGCCGAGCGATCACCGTCAGGCTGTTCTGCGTCAGCGCCACACACTCCGGCGACGTGATGAAGCCGAGAGCACACGCGGCCTGCCGCGCATTCAGCAGCAGCCCGATGTTCGTGGGCGAAACGCGCGCCGCCTCTGTGAATCCCTCTTCCATCACATTGTCGGGAATGAGAAAGTTATGGCGTTCTGTTCCGAAATGCTCGAAGTAGCGCCAGATGCGAAGGGCGTGTCTGCGCAGAAATGCCGCATCCGCGCGCTTCAGCGGCTTGTCATCGCGCGTCGGCTTGTTCAGCCACAAGGGCACGACAAACGAAAGCGCCCACAGACCCAGAATCGGACCCGCGTAGTAGATCGCCCGATGATGCGGCGCGACAAAATACACCAGCGCGCCCAGGGCCAGCGCCAGCATCGGTGTCCACATCAGGTAGCGATCCACCGGCGTGCGCTTGCCTTTGCTGCGTTCTGCCTGCGCAGCCGTCTCCCACTCCAGCAGACGCTCACCTGTTATGTAGCGGCGCACCAGCGACCGCGCTACGGCATCCACGGCCAACAGCATCTGATGCAGCAGCAGCGCAAAGTTGACGATAACCACAAACGCAGACTGCCCAAGTCCCGCAAAGGCCTCCGCCGTACCGCCGTTCTCCCCGCTCGCCCACGCCCGCCCCAGAGCAAATCCAAACTGCACCAGCACCGGGAACAGCAGAAATGCCAGAGGCACGACCGTCCAGTAGAGTGGCCCGCCCGGCAGCCCCAGCCAGCCAGCCATGAACAGCACCACCAGCGCCGGATCGACCAGAGACCGACGCAAGTTGTCGAAGATCTTCCAGCGCGAAATATCCGAGATTGGATTTCGCACACGCTTACCCGACTCCTCCGGCACGTGCGAAAACATCCACTGCACAATCTGCCAGTCGCCGCGCACCCAGCGATGCTTCCGCCGGCTGTAGGCGCTGTAGTGCGACGGATAATCGTCAATCACCTCCACGTCTGTCACCAGGCCCGCGCGCGCATAGGCGCCTTCAATCAGGTCGTGGCTCAGCAGCGCATTGCGCGGGAACCGCTTGTCCAGCACGGCATGCAGCGTCGCCACCTCATAGATGCCCTTGCCCGTAAAAATCCCTTCACCGAAGAGATCCTGGTACGCATCCGAAACCGCGCGAGAATAAATATCAAATCCCGTCTGCCCCGAGTACATGCGCGCCAGCCGCGAACGCGACGCCGACTGCACAGCAATGCCCACCCGCGGCTGCATAATTCCGTAGCCCGCCGTGACGGTGCGCGATTTGGGATCGATAATCGCCTGATTCAGCGGATGTGCCATTGCGCCCGCCAGCCGCGCTGCCGCTCCATGCGGCAGTTGCGAATCCGAATCCAGTGTCAGAATGTAGCGCACATCGTGCAGCGCATCCACCTTGCCCGCCTTGATGGGAAACGCGTCATACTCGCCCATCAGCAGCTTGTTCAGGTCCAGCAGCTTGCCGCGCTTGCGCTCCCAACCCATCCACACGCCCTGCCTCCT
>JAJZHR010000337.1 GCA_021810815.1 Acidobacteriota bacterium
CCTATATTGCAAACGCCTCAAGCATCACCCAATTGTTTCCCAATGGCGTTCCAATGGCCGGCAGTCCCTTTGCTGTTACGACGCAAGCCTCATCGGCGTTGGTATCCACGGGAGCGGCTGGGGGTTACATCATCGCCCCGCAGGCTTCATCGGGCAACATCACCGTCTTCCGTACTCCCGGCGACCCCGGTAATGCTCTGGTCGATCACATTTCGCCGGCAGGAGCCACGGGCACGCAGGCGATTGCAATCGATGGGAGCCAGAACGTCTGGATTGCGAATACCTCCAGTAACTCGCTGAGCGTAGCCGTATCACCCAACGCCAGCGCCAACCAGGGAAGCGCCGTCAACCCCAACGGCTACAAGGGTGGCAACGTCAATGACCCGACAGGGATAGCCATCGACGGTTCGGGCAACGTGTGGGTGTCCAACGGCGTTCCAACAGTCACCGGCTCGCTGGTCACATCCATCAGCGAGTTCGTCGGCGCGGCAGTGCCACTGGTCACTCCCACAGCAGGAGAACTGTCGGCCGAAACCTATCTACAGAGTCCCGGGGTTCCGAGCTACACGTACCCGATCAGCAGCCAATTGCCCTTCTACACACCGGGAGTTTCATACCAGACTCAGTTGGTCGCCGCAACGGGCCTTGGCGGGTCCTTTATGCTGACCGAAGCTCAAGCGACCGCAGGCAACACGGGTGTCTATACCTGGAGCCTCGCTGCGGGTAGTGCTCCGCTCCCGTCAGGATTCACGCTGAGCCCGTCAGGTCTGATCAGCGGAACGACAAACGTCACCACCAGTACGACGATCAGCGTTCAAGCGACGCAGATATCGAGCCAGTCGATCGCGATCTCCGGCCCTGTCACTCTCACCCCCACCACCGGCATTGCGCCGCTTGGCAACGAGGCCGCACTGAACGGCAGCTACGCAATGCTCATGGAAACCTTCCATAACAACGTCCAGACCGGACTCACGGCGGGCGGCAGCATCATCGCCAGCGTGGCCTTCAACGGCAGCGGAACCGTCACCGGCGAGTTGGACCACAACGACCGCAACGGCACATCGAGCCAGAACGCTACGTTCACCGGCTCCTATACCTACGGAGCCAACAATCTGGGCACGCTGGTGCTGGTGCCGAACGTCTCAGGTACATCGCCGATCGTCTTCGCCTTCGCGGGTACCGGCCTCAGCGGTGCAACGCCACAAACGCTGCGGCTGATCCAACTGGACGACACGCTGGCGCAGGGTACAGCCAGCAGTGGACAGATGGGCAGCGGTGTGGCGAGGCTGCAGACAAGCGCCTCCTTCGCGCCGCCAACGCTGAACCAGAGCTTCGTCTTCGGGATGCAGGGTGAGACTCCCTGCGTTCTGATCAACGGCAATGGTTGCACCAACGCGACCGTCTCGCCCTTCGGCCCGCTCTCCATGGTCGGCAAGTTCACCGGCAATGGAGCAGGCACCATCACCTTTGGGGAAGAGGACGGCGCGGGAGTCAACACAAACTACGCAGCGATCACCATGACCGGAACGTATACCAATCCCGACAGCTCAGGTCGTGGGACCATTACGTTCGCTTACACCGGGAGCAATGTGCCGCTGGCACCCACGCACTACGTCTACTACCTGGTGAACTCCGGCGAGATGCTGCTGCTGTCGAGCGACGGCCATGCCAACTTCTCCCTGCTAAGCGGAGACGCTCTCGTGCAGAATACGACCTTCACCACGAGCACACTGGCAGGCAACTACATCGGTTGGGAGACGGCCGGCTACAACGGCGATGGCATCTCCACGTACCCCATTGAATCGGGAGGTCAACTGTTCGTTGTTTCGGTGTCGAGTCCGGGTTCGCTCACGGTGTTCAACGACCAGAACAGCTCAGGCAACGTATCGCTGGAGCAGACTCAGGGCACGGATCCTTTCAGCATTGACGCAAACGGTCGCATCGCATCAGGTAACGTCACGCTCTACGCCGCAAGTTCAAGCCGTCTCTTCGGTACAGTACAGCCCGGCGCTACCGGGGGTGGCGGCCCGGGCCTGATAACGCTCCAGCAGCAGACGGGCAGCGGCTTCAGCTGTGCCGACTTGAACGGCAACATCGGCGCGGGCACTATCGCATCCGTCGTCGACATGCCCACATCCACCACCGAATACGTCTTCACGGCTGGTAAGGCGTCCGCGACGCAGGACTTCAGCCAGTTCGGAACCATTCGTGAGGGGAACCCCTTCACTTCGTACTGCTCAACTGACAGTTTGACTTCAAGTCTCGGCCGGTTCGAGTTCTACGATACGTACTACCAGCGACTACAGGCTGTGTACACCATCACGCAGGGGCAGAAATATGTGGCGCTCGACCTCAGCGACACGCCAACTCCGGCAGTGATGATTCTGGAGAAGTAGAAGTAGCGACCTGTAAGGGGCAGATGCAGCAAGGGCGGAGACATTGTCTCCGCCCTTGCTGCATCTGCGTTCCATGCTGTTGTTAGCGACCGCGGCTGCTGTTTCCGCCGCTGCGGCGACCCGCAGGCCGACCCGCGTTGCCGCCGTGCGGACGACCACCCGGACCGCGTCCACCGCCTGCTCCGCCGCGTCCTGCACTGCTTCCGCCGCGCGAGCTGCTACCGCTGCGACCCTTGCTGTACGGGCGCGAAGGCGCCGAGTCCGCCGAGTCGTTCACTGAACCGTCCGCGTTCTTCCAGCTCCGCGTCTCCATCTGCAGCAAGCCGTCGATGCTGCCGTTGGATGCTGAGTTAAACTCGACGGGCTTGTTGCGCTCTTCCTTGGCAAGGTTCTTGTCCGCCTCATGCCAGGCGAACTGGATCTTCAGCTCGCGCTCCAGCTTGCGGGCATCGCCCTTCTCCAGCGGCGTCACAAACGTCGTTGCAACACCCTTGGCGCCGGCGCGGCCGGTACGGCCGATGCGGTGGACGAAGTCGTCCGAGCCATTGGGCAGGTCGTAGTTCACGACGTGCGCGATGTTGGAGATGTCGATCCCGCGAGCGGCAACGTCCGTGGCCACCAGCACGCGGCTGCGGCCGGCGGCGAAGGACTTCAGCGCAGCAGTACGCTGCGACTGCGAGCGGTCACCGTGGATGATCTCCACCGAGTGGCCCAGCTTCTCCAGCTTGCGGCCGATGCGGTCCGCGCCGTGCTTGGTGCGCGAGAAGACGAGGTACGTTCCCTCTTCCTCGTTCAGCATCTTGTCCAGCTGCGAGAGCTTCTGGTCCTGCATCACGGTGTAGACGCGCAGCTCCACGCGGTCTGACGGCTTCGATGTCGTGCCAATCTCGATCCGCACGGGCTCGACAACGTAATCCTTCACGATCTCGCGGATGTTCGCATCCAGCGTCGCGGAGTAGCACATCGTCTGGCGGTCCTTGGGCAAGGACGCCACAATGCGGCGGATCGCGGGCAGAAAGCCCATGTCCAACATACGATCCACTTCGTCGAGGACCAGCATGTCCACATCGCGGAGGTTCACCGCCTTGCGGCGGAGGAAGTCTTCCAGGCGACCCGGCGTGGCGACGATCAGGCGCGGGCCGCGGCTGATCTGCTCGATCTGCGTGTTCTCGGAAAGGCCGCCGCAGACGAGCACAGCATCGGACTTCTGCGTCGGGCAGATCTTGTGGAACTGCTCCAGCACCTGCATGGCGAGTTCGCGCGTCGGCAGCAGGATCAGAGCGAGTACAGGTGTCTTCTTG
>JAJZHR010000338.1 GCA_021810815.1 Acidobacteriota bacterium
AGGCCGGCAGCACCACATCCGCGTAGTGCGCGGTCTCGCTGAAGACGATGTCCTGCACCACCAGAAACTCCAGCTTGCCCAGCATTTCGCCGACGTAGTTCGCGTTGGAGTCGGACGTGATGGTGTCTTCGCCCTTCAGATACAGGCTGCGCAGCTTGCCTTTGCTGATCGCGTCGATCATGCCGTGGTTGTCCAGTCCGGGATTGGTGGGCAGCTTGACGCCCCATCCCGCCTCGAACTTCGCGCGCGCCTCATCGTCCGCGACCTTCTGATAGCCGGGATAAGAGTCCGGCATGGAGCCGAAGTCGCTGGCTCCCTGCACGTTGTTGTGTCCGCGCAGAGGGTACGCGCCAGCACCGGGACGCATGTAGTTGCCCGTGGCGAGCAACAGGTTGCTGATGGCGGTCGATGTGTCCGAGCCGCCGCAATGCTGCGTCACGCCCATGGCCCACAGAATGCAGACGCCGTCGGCCTTCACGATTTCGTTGGCGACCAGCTTCAGCGTTTTCGCAGAAATTCCCGTGTGCTGCTCGGCGAACTCCAGCGTGAAGGGATCGAGGCTCTGGCGGTACTGGTCGAAATCGTTCACCCACTGGTCGATGAACGCCTGGTTCGCCAGCCCCTGATCGAGGATGTAGCGCGTCACCGCAGAGAGCCACACCATGTCCGTGCTTGGCCTTGGGCTGAAGTAGATGTCCGCGCGGCGCGCCATCTCGTGCTCGCGCAGGTCGGCCACAATCAGCCGCTGTCCGCGCAGCTTGTGCGATCGCTTCACGCGCGTTGCCAGCACCGGGTGGCTCTCGGCCGTGTTGGAGCCGATGACGAGGATGAGCCCCGCCTTCTCAATGTCCGCGATGGAGCCGGAGTCGCCGCCGTACTTCACCGTGCGCGCAAGTCCCATAGTCGCGGGCGTCTGGCAATAGCGCGAGCAGTTGTCGATGTTGTTGGTGCCGATCACCGCGCGGGCGAGCTTCTGCATCAGGTAGCTCTCCTCGTTGGTGCACTTCGAGGAGGAGATGAAGGCGAGAGCGTCCGCTCCGTGCCAGCGCCGGATGGAGGTGAACTTCTCCTGGATCAGATCCAGCGCCTCGTCCCAGGTGGCCTCCACAAAGCGGCCATCGCGGCGGATGAGCGGCGTCAGCAGCCGATCCGGCGCATTGACGAAGTCCCATGCGAATTTCCCCTTCACACAGGTGGAGATGCCGTTCGCTGGCCCTGCGCCGGGCTCGATTTTCAGGATCTCGCGGTCCTTGGTCCACACGTCGAAGCTGCATCCCACGCCGCAATAGGTGCAGACGGTCTTGGTCTGCTTGACGACGCCTTTGCGCATGGACGCCTCGACCTCAGACAGAGCGAGGATGGCGCCGTATCCCAACTCCGGCTCGATCCCCTTCACCACCTCGATCATGTTCTCCAGCGCTGGGCTTGAGATGCGCGTAAAAAGGCCGGCCTTGCCCAGCATGGACTTCTCCATCAGCGCATTGCAGGGGCAGACCGTGACGCAGTGGCCGCAGGAGACGCAACTGGAGCCGGCGATCTGCTCGCCGCCATCCCACAACACGCGCGGATGCTCGTCTTCCCAGCGGATGCTGAGCGTCTCGTTCACCTGCACGTCCTGGCAAGCCTGCACGCAGCGGCCGCACAGAATGCACTGGTCAGGATCGTAGCGATAGAACGGGTTCGACATATCCACCGGAAACGGCTTGGGCGCATAGGGCCGCTGCTGGTGCTCCACCTCGAGCACGGCGGTGGTGTTGTGGACGGTGCAGTTCCCGTTGTTGTTGTCGCAGACCGTGCAGTAGAGCAGATGATTGCCAAGGATGCGGTCGAAGGCCTCTCTCTGCGCGGCATCAACCGCTGACGATATGGTGACAACGCTCATGCCGGGGCGCACACGCTCGCCGCACGAGCGCACCAGCTTGCCTTCCACCTGCACCATGCAGGTGTCGCAAGTCTGGATAGGGCCGAGCGCCCGGTGATAGCAGACCTGCGGAACTGCGCGCGCCTTGCGCTCCGCCTCCGTGCGGTTCAGCACATCGATCAGCAGCTCGCCGGGATCGGCCGGGAAGGATGCGCCGTCAATGACGACCGAAGAGGAGACGCCGGGGCGCGCTGGCGTGTTCAACAGGTGGGGACTGTGCCCTGCTTCGGTGCTTTGCATTCGGCGCGAACCTCGATTTGTAGAAAGATGCTGCGCGGTGGCGCGGGGTTGGCGGGCCACGCGAACCCCGCATCTCAGAATCCAATATTAACTTGCCTGCAAACATACGCATACAGCGCCCTGGCGGCAAGAGCGCAGCGAGGGATAGCGCAGCCGGGTTTGAGGTCTGAGCATGAGCAAGGCGCTCTCAGATGGCCCGGAGATCTCGCCGCCCGGCGCTGTGGCCGTATCATGAGGGCACGGATGCCAATTCTCGATCTCTACACCCGAGCTGAAGCCGCAGCGGAGTTTCTCCGTGAGCGGATCGTTGCCGCTGGCCTCGTTATCCCAAGGCTGGGGATGGTGCTTGGCTCGGGCCTGGGCGGGGTCGCGACGCGGCTCTCCGGCAGCATTGCCATCCCCTACGCAGAAATCCCCCACTTCCCCAGAGCAACCGTGGAGGGGCACGCGGGCAGGCTGGTGGTGGGGAGTCTGGGCGCAAACGGAGCTTCGGCTGCTGTCGCGGTGATGCAGGGCCGCGTCCATGCGTACGAAGGCTATTCCTCCGAGGAGGTCACCTTCCCGATGCGGGTGCTGGGGCGGCTCGGGGTGAGCGCCGTGATCCTGACGAACGCGGCTGGCGGAATTCGCGCGGACCTGCGCCCCGGCCAGTTCGCGCTGATCGCAGACCACATCAACTTCACCGGCTCCAATCCCTGCACGGGCCAGAATGATGAGCGCTTCGGCGCGCCACCAGCCTCTGGGCAGCGCTTTTTTGACATGAGCACTGCCTACTCCCCACGCCTGCGCGCTCTCGCCCGCAATGTGGCCGAACGCCAGGGGTGGACGCTGACGGAGGGTACATACCTCTGCGTCTCCGGCCCCAGCTTCGAGACGCCCGCCGAGATTCGCGCGTTTCGCACCCTGGGAGCGGATCTGGTCGGCATGTCCACCGTGCAGGAGGTGATCGTGGCGCGCCATATGGGCATCGAAGTGCTTGGGATCTCGCTGGCGACCAACATGGCCGCAGGCGTGCTGCCGCAGGAAATCCAGCACGCCGAAGTCATCGAAGCGGGACTGAAGGCGGAGGCGCAACTGGCGTCCCTGCTCGCTGCCCTCGCACCGCTGATTGGGTGCCGCTGATTTGAGGCCACAGAATTTGAAGTTACAAGGCGATTGCAGGCACGGGAGTGCTCCCACGGAATGCGCGCAGGATGGGTCGCAGCAGACGCCATGCCCGATTAAAGTGTCGCCCCGATCGCGGGCACGCTATCTGCTGCAGGTAAAGCTGATCCAGCCCATGCTGACGCTGATGCGCCAGGGGGCGACGCCGGAAAGGCTCGCATGGAGCCTGGCTGTCGGCTTCGCCATCGGCGTCAATCCGCTGCTCGGCTCCACCACCGTCGCCTGCCTCGCATTCGCGTACATCCTCCGTCTCAACATGGTGGCATCGCAGTTGGCCAATCATCTGGCGTACCCGCTGGAGCTTCTCCTGCTGCTGCCATTCATCCGCATCGGCCAGCACCTCTTTGGCACCCAGCGG
>JAJZHR010000339.1 GCA_021810815.1 Acidobacteriota bacterium
GAATCCGGCTGCGTCGTAGGTAGCTGGCTCTCCCTCAACGGAAGGAATCACCCATCGCGGATTCGCCGCCTCTTCCACCAGGTCCGCCATGTAGATGCTATGGCCAAGGCCGGTGAGATAGTTGATATTGTTCGACGAGGTGGGCCCGATATCCAGCACGCGGAGGTTCTGCCCGCTTTTGAAGTGGCGCAGCACCTGGCCCCAACCGCTGGAGTGCCTCGCAATGCGGCCAGCGCTGGAGGATGGCCGCTGCGACGCCTGCTTGCTGCTGGAGTGATCGCCGCTGAAGAGCTTGCGCAACATCCTTGCCCCCTTGTGGACTCCGCGTTCCGACCGTGTCTACTGCGCGACCGGGGAATTGAAGAGTGACGTCGCCTCGGCCGCCTCAACCGCCGCCCCTCTGCTCTGCGCGATCTCGCCCAACGGTGAGGAGGTCCGCAATATCTCGATCTTCCCTGTCATGGCCGCAAGGTCTTCCATGGAAAGGCGCGCAGTGAATATATCCCCCAGCACCCGCGCAGTCGGCCGCAACTCCACTTTGCCGGTTGCCCGAATGTCGCCCTGGACCATACCTTCCACAATCACGTCCTCCGCCGTCACATTCCCGATCATCCGCGCATTCGGGCCTACGGTGAGCCTGCTCCCGGCGAGGGACACAGCGCCCTCGACACATCCATCCATATACAGGTTCTCGCTGCCGGTCACTTCCCCGCGGATGCGGACGGACTGGCCGATAGTGGTGCCGGCGACATCTGTTGGCTTCATTCGCTCTCCCTGGCGACCTTCAATCGCCAATTCCTTGAACTCGCAAGTCTAAATGTACCAGCAGAAGGCCGTCTGCCACCCAATGTCGCGCTGCGCGCATAGCAGAAGGGGGATAACTTTATCCTGAATATCAGCGTCTACCTTTCAGGCATACTAGCGCTTGCGCCCGGAACTTTGCGCGTCAAGCGTCTCGCCACAATCAGCACCCTATGCCATCCGCCAAAACCCATCGTCGCCCGCAACGGAACATCGAGGGAAGGTTGCGCGCCGCAGTTCGAATGCTCCGCACATGCCTGCTGGCCGCTTTGTGCCTATCCCCACTGGCTTCTGGCAGCGCCTTCGCCAGCGCGTCCGCCCGGCGCGCCCAGGGCGCTGCTGGCCAGGTCAGCATGCCGGACCCAGCGGCGCTCGCTGCGCAGGCCGTTCAGAACGACATCAAGCTGCTCACCCACACTGGCATGTACCTTCGCTACAGGATCCATAAGATCGACGACAAGGGCGACACGGTGCGCGACGTGATCGAGACCAAAGAGGGCACTGTCGCGCGGATGATCGCGAAGAATGGCCGCCCGCTCACGCCACAGGAGAATCAGGCGGAGATCGACCGCCTGAATTCCATGCTGGCGCATCCGGCTGAATTCGCAGCGCATATTCGGCGAGAGAACGCTGAGAAAAGCCATGCTCAAAATGTTCTCCAGACCATTCCGCAGGGGCTTCTGTTCGAGATAGCCTCGCCGCAGGAGCCATTGCCCGGCGGTGGATCGTCGGAGGTGAAAGTCGTCGAGCTGACCTTCAAGCCAAATCCGGATTTCCAGCCGCCGACGATCGAATCCCAGGTGCTCAAGTCCATGGCGGGCAAGGTCTGGATCGATACGCAGCAGCAGCAGATCGTGCATCTCGAAGTGCAGCTTATTTCGGATGCGGCCTTTGGCTGGGGGCTGCTGGGCAAGGTCTATCGCGGCGGCAGCATTGTGATAGACCAGATGGACGCAGGCGACCACCACTGGATCATGACCCGGCTGCGGCAGAAACTGACCATCCGCGCTTTGCTGGTGAAGACGCTCCACTTCGATGTGCAGGAAGACATCACCAACTTCAGCGTGGTGAAGGATGCGCTGAGCTATCAGCAGGGAATCAAGATACTTCTGAGCACTCCGGCCCAATAGCGGGGTTCACCTTCTACAGCCATCGGAAGCCATCGGAGAAATGTCTCGCAGCCTTTACCCCACAAGCTCCATCGCGCGGATGGTCTCGCGCCGCACTGTCAGGCGATCCACCAGATCGACCCTCACTTCATAGCCTCGGCCCGGCGTGGAGGGCACCGCGATCTCACCGGCGGAACTCACCACCACCTCCGGCTCGATGATGTCTTCCTTCCAGTAGCGGGCAGAGGCAGAGACGTCGCCGGGCAGAGAAAAGTTCGGCAGCGAAGAAAGGGCGATGTTGTGCGAGCGGCCGATGCCCGTCTCCAGCATGCCGCCGCACCAAACGGGGACGCCGCGCTCAGCAGCCACATTGTGTACGCGGATGGCCTCGCTGAAGCCGCCAACGCGACCCACCTTGATGTTCAGGATGCGGCAGGACTCCATATCGATCGAGGCGAGCGCGTCGCGACGATTGCGGATCGACTCGTCCAGGCAAATCGGCGTCTCCAGCCGCTTCTGCAGCATCGCATGGAAATAAAAATCGTCATACCAGAGCGGCTGCTCGATCATCATCAGGTTGAACTGGTCAAAGCTCACAAGGTGGTCGAAGTCGCGGATGCGATAGGCGGAGTTGGCGTCGCAGCTCAGCGCGATGTCGGGCCAGCGCTTGCGCGCCTCCTCGAACACCTTCACATCCCAGCCCGGCTTGCACTTCAGCTTGATCCGCTGATAGCCGGCGGCGAGTTCCGTCTGGATCTTCTCCATCTGCTGTTCCATCGTCGGCTGGATGCCGATGGAAACTCCGCAGGAGATCACTTCGCGCGATCCTCCCAGAAGATCGGAGAGGGCGATGCCCTTGGCCTGCGCCTCCAGATCCCACACAGCATTCTCCAGCGCTGCCTTGGCCATGCGGTGGCCGCGAACACGCTTGAAAATCTCAGGGCATTTGCCGCCATGCTCCGGATCGGCGGCGGCCAGCGACGGGCCAAGCTCCACCCGCATCATCTGCCATGCGGTGTCCACCGTCTCCTCGCTGAAATACGGGTGCTCCCCGGCCACGCACTCCCCCCATCCGGTCAGGCCCTCCGCCTCAATCTGCACCAGCAGGATGCGCCGGTCGGTGGTGCGGCCAAAGCTGGTCTCAAAGGGATGAACCAGGGGGAGATGGATCTCTCGCAAATGGATGGCGTCGATTTTCATAAGGGTCGGTTCCCTGGTGGCAGAAGTTTGCGCCAGCGGCAGTAGTATACGTCCGGTGGGTGGATTCCAGCGGTGATGCGTGATCGAATCCGCAAGCCTCTAGTAGCGGAAATCCTCGTCCCACCTGCCCAGAGTGTACACACCATTCCCTTCAGGATCACTATGAAACCGCAGAACAGAAAGCCCCTGCGCGAAGCCGCTCTCGAAACACTTGCGATTGCGCGATTGGATTTCCAGCGCAGCCGCACCTTCCTCCGGCGATTGCTTCCAACGGTCCAGGGCGTGGGGAAGGATGACCGTTGCGGACTCATGGCCAGCATCGCCCTGCAATGCGGAAGGTGCTATGCCCTTCAGCGCGCTCTCCACGCGGCGCGAGCGCAGCCACCACTCCGCATGGAGCCTGTCTGTCGGCAAGCCGCCTTGCAGCGGCGAGGTCGAGGGGCCGTAGAAGTTCGCTGTGTAGCGGCGAGCGATCGCGCCGAGCTTCTCAAGGTTGAGATAGGCGTTCTTGCCCTGCAAGGGGTCAAAAGTCCACTCGATCAGGTCGATGCCCGCGCCAGAGCGTCGTC
>JAJZHR010000340.1 GCA_021810815.1 Acidobacteriota bacterium
ATCTAAGAACATCACCATCTCCAACTGCGTCTTCGACGGCTGCCGCGGATTCGCTCTGGAGAGCGTCGACGGCGCATTGCTGGAAGACATTACTTTCACCGGCATCACCATGCGCGACTGCACCAACACTCCCATCTTCCTCCGGCTGGGTGGCCGCATGCGCGGTCCGGCAGGAGTTCCCGTCGGCACGCTGAAGCGGATCATCATCAGCAACGTAGTCAGCTATAACTCCGTGTCTCGCTTCGGCGGCGCCGGGCTCATCAGCGGCATTCCCGATCACCCCATCGAAGACATCAAGATCAACGATCTATACATGGAGCACCGTGGCGGCGGAACCAGGGAGATGGCAGATCGGGTTGTGGACGAGCAGGTGACGGGATATCCCGAGCCAGCCAGGTTTGGCGACATTCCCGCCAGCGGCTTCTACGTGCGTCATGTGAAGAATATCGAATTCACCAACGTAGAGATCGCCTGGAGCGAGTCGGATGCGCGCCCGGTCTTTTCACTCAACAGCGTCGATGGAGCCGAGTTTTTCCGGCTCAAAACACCGAAGGGACTCACTACGCCAGTCTTTGCGCTCAACCAGGTGCAGGATTTCAGTGTAGCCGCCTCTCGCAACCTGAAAGACACTCGCCTGGAGAGCGCGGATCGCAAGGAGATATAGCGTCGTTCCTGGCGCAAGTCGGAAGTGTGGCGCTGGCGCGGGTTCAGCGCCGCGATGTTCCAGAAGGAGGGGAGCGTACCGCGCCGACGGGTTGAAGCGAGGTCGTCCCGATCCTCGCTTCAACTCGCCGGTCTTCTTCAGCTTCGCAGGCGAACAGCCTTCTCAGCCGCGCCATCCTTGAACGCCAGCGGAGAGGATGCCTTGCTGATATCGCCGCCATCAATCGTGATGCCTTTGTTCCCCGCGCCCTCAAGCCGCAAGAAGACTGGAGAGGGCGTCAGCACGCGTGGCGCGGTGATCAGCACATCGGCGGCGTCGATGAACCGCAGAACCGATTCCGCGTCCGCATTTCCCTGCACACTGAGACCGCTGATGGCTGCGTCCTGGACGTGGTCCAAAATCAGCGCTGGACGCAAGTCGGGGGTCGCCACCTGGAGGCGAATGTTCTGCAGCGTGATGCCGCGGGAGTTGCGCGCGTAGAAGCCGTAGGCGGGCATGGGGCCAAGCATGAAGTATTCGCCGGCCAACTGCGGCAGGTCGCGCCGGGCAGCGTCCTCCGCTGTGCCGCCGCCGCCGAAGGTGAGGTGGATATTGTCGAAGGAGATGTTCTCCATCGTCGCGTCGCCGACGCAGTTGAGCGTGATGCAGTTGTGCTCCTCGCCGGGCATGGGGCTGCTCTTCACCAGGGCATCTGGCAGTTGCTGCGGATGCGTCGTGACGGTGCCGCTGATGTTGCTGAAAGAGATGTTGCGCGCCACAGCCGGCGCCTGTTCCGACTTCGGTCGCTCCGGCATCAGCCCCTTGTCCGGCGCATTGCGCTGGGGACGCGGCCCGACGCTGATGTGGATGGGTCCGGTCACGTCGTCGAGGATGAGGTTGGAGAACGAGATGTTCTCGAACCTCGATCCCGGATTGCCCTGGAACTTGATCGGGCATCCGTACACCTGGTACAGCACGCAGTTGGAGACGGTGATGTTCTCCGCCACGCCGCCGCCGAAACGGAAGACCGACCAGCGCGTGCTGAAGACGGAGTTGGTGACGGTGACGAATTTGCAGCTTCCGAACAGGGCGCACGCGTCGTCCTGCGAGAGCACGGTGCAGTTGTCGATGGCCACATGCTCGGCGCTGATGAAGTGGAAGCCGTCGTTGTTGCCGTTCACGCGGTTGTGGATGTAGAGCCCGTCCATGCGAATCTGCTTGCTCTGGATCACGCGGATGCTATGGTACGCGCAGTCCACCAGGGCGATGTCGCGCAGCACGAGGCGCTCGCATCGGTAGAAGAGGAAATGGTAGGGTCGCTGCGCGCCGCGCAAGCCGCTGGGTGCGATCTGCCCGCGGACTGGCGAGTGGAACTGCGCTCCCTGCCCATCGATGGTGCCTGCTCCCTCCACTGTGATGTTCTTCGCGCCAACGGCGAAGAGCAGCGCCCAGTTGCCGTCATTCAGCGTGGAGTCGCCGCTGAGCGGAATGGCGTCCACCGCGTGGTACTGCTTGCCATCGGCGCTGCCCAGCAGCTTGCCGCCTGCGGCGATGTGCAGCGTCACATTGCTCTTTAATTCCACTGCGCCGATCTGGAATGTTCCGGCGGGCACCAGAACCGTGCCGCCGCCGTCCTTCGCGCAGGCGTCGATGGCTGATTGAAGGGCCATCGTGTCCAGCGCCGCGCCGTCGCCCTTCGCTCCGTAGTCGCGGATGTTGTAGACGCGCGCGCCCAGGTCGTTTCGGTTTGCCGAGGTGGAAGGCGCTGCTGCGGCGGGCCGCTCCGCAAGCAGGCCCGCGCCAAGCGCGGCTGCCGCCATTGCCGGCATTGGAACCCGGCCGAGCCATTGCCGACGGGTCAAGAGAGGACGATCAGTGGTTTGAATGGGCGTGTCGTTCATAGCATGGCCTCGTAGAGCAACGGGTGCGTTTCACACTGCATGCGGTGCAATGAAAGTGTTGACATTTTGCGCGAAGCGGAGAGCATCCATTTCGCTTGATGGTGAATTCTTCAATCTGCGCGGCTGAGGACCATGGTCAATGGAGCTTCGCTCAAAAAGACACCTCCTCAAAGCAGATCCGCTCGAAAAGAGATACCGACGCACCTACGGTTTGTATCTTTTTGGCAGGCTTTATGTCAACAAGGAAAATGAAAATCCACATAGCAATACGCGGTAGCAGGGGCCAGTCCTCAGCAGAGAGCGGCCTGGGTGCTCCGTGCGACGATGGACTTTCACGGCAGCTTAACCGGGCCGATGGTGGTGGGCTCTCCTTCCCCAGCCGCGTTCACAGCGGATACGCTGAAGGTGTAGGTCGCTCCCGGGGCCAGGCCGTCGACGACGTTGAAGGTGGAATGCTTGCCCTCAAGCGCAACCACATTGCGTCCAGTGAAGATCACCTTGCGTCCTCCGGGGTTCACTGTGACTGCATAGGCGATGACCGGGCTGATCGAGTTCTTGCCCTGCTCGTTGGGCGGCAGTTGGAAGTGAATGCTTACCTGGCCGCCTGTGCCCGGTTTGGCTGAGACCGCATCAGGCGCTTGGGGCAGTTGCGCTGCCGCGTCGGTGGGCATCACAGGCAGCGAGACCAGCGAAGCAACGCCGGTGCCTGTTGCGTTGCTGGCCGCCACCGTGAACGTCACAGGCGCGCCATTGGGCAGTCCCGTAACTTTGACAAAGGTGGTCTTCCAGAAGTCGCCGGAGGAAATCGTGGTGTGAGCGCCTGTCGAAGCGGTGACGGTGTACGAGGTCACAGGCGATGATCCCTCAAACACCGAGGGGCACCAGGTCACCAGGGCGAATCCATTGCCTGCGGATGCGGCGACGCGGCTTGGAGGCTCGGGCGCTGCTGCTTTGCTGAACCTGAGCTTTGCGATGTCGCGGAATTTGGGCCGCAGACCTGCTTCCTCTATCACGCCAGCGGGAACCTCCTTGAGCGAATGGATCAGCCGATTGCCGCGCTCGGTAACACTTCCCTTTGAGGAGTCGGGATCGCCCTGCTGCCAGTAATTGTTCTCGATCAACAATGGATCGA
>JAJZHR010000010.1 GCA_021810815.1 Acidobacteriota bacterium
CACCCTTTCTTCATCATTCTGAACCTGGCGGTGGGAGGCTTCTGGCCGGGGATGCCGGATGCTACGACGGTGTTTCCGCAGCGGATGCTGGTGGATTATGTGCGGGTGTATGCGCGGCAGCCATAGGCCTGGCGCGCCAGGCATCGGCCCTGGAGGGTGGAGATTCCAGGCCGCAGAAGCGAGGCCTGGGTCGTCGGGAGTTGCGGGATGGGGCTGGGCGCGGCTCGACGGAGACCCGGGCTGCGCCGTGGGGGATTTCCGAGTCATGTCGCCGCAAGCCAGTACCCTTCAGTCACTTGACAAGTGAGGCACCCCTGTTGCTGGGATCGCGCATTGCGAAGGCTTACAATGGAGGGAAGTTCCTTTCTACAGGATAAGTGCCCCGTTCAATGTCATCCAATGGATTTTCGTCCCGCACGTCGCGGGTGCATAACATGCGCTCGCTGTTCAGTCTTTTTTCGAGCGACCTTGCCATCGACCTGGGCACGGCGAACACGCTGGTGTTCGCGCGGGGCAAAGGGATCATTGTCAACGAGCCTTCGATCATCGCGGTCAACAAGCTGACCAACGAGGTGGAGGCGGTGGGCAAGGAGGCCAAGGAGATGCTTGGCCGCACGCCGGGGAACATCGTCGCCATCAAGCCGATGAAGGACGGCGTGATCGCCGACTTCCGCCATACGGAGAAGATGCTGAACTACTTCATCCAGAAGGCGCACAACCGGAAGATGCTGGTGCATCCGCGGATCGTGATTGGCGTGCCGAGCGAGATCACGCAGGTGGAGAAGCGGGCTGTGATGGACTCCGCGTATCGGGCGAAGGCGAGCGAGGTTCACCTGGTGGAGCAGGCGATGGTGGCGGCGATTGGAGCTGGTCTGCCGATCACGGAGCCGGGCGGCAACATGGTGGTGGATATTGGCGGAGGGACGACGGATATTGCTGTGATTTCGCTGTCCGGGATCGTGTATTCGCGGTCGGTGCGCATGGCCGGGAACCAGATGGACGAGGCGGTGATGAACTACCTCAAGCGCAAATACAACCTGCTGATCGGCGAGCGGACGGCAGAGGCGATCAAGATGGAGATCGGTTCGGCGTATCCGCTGGACAAGCCGCTGACGATGGAGATCAAGGGGCGCAACCTGATCGAGGGCGTGCCGAAGACGATCACCATCGACGACAGCGAAATCCGCGAGTCGCTGGCGGAGTGCATCGCGACGATCATCAATGCGATCCGCGTGGCCCTGGAGCGCACGCCGCCGGAGCTTTCGGCGGACATCAGCGACCGCGGCATCGTGCTGACCGGTGGCGGGGCGCTGATCAAGAACCTGGACCAGCGCATTCGCGAAGAGACGGGCCTGCCGGTTTCCATCGCCGACGATCCTCTGGCATCGGTGGTGCTGGGAACGGGCATGATGCTCTCCGACTTCAAACTGCTGCGGAAGATCTCCATCACAGGAAACTGAGCGCGCCGTGCCGCGCAGTCTGCGGCCGAGGCACGTTCCGCGGCATCGCTTCGCTATGGAATCCTTTTTCAGCCGCTATAAAAACGTTCTGGTGCTCGTCGCTGTGCTGCTGGCGCAGGTGCTGGGGCTGGCGACGCAGGTGCATCGCGAGCAGCGCGGCGCCACCACAGAGAGCGGCAAAGTTATCCTGCTGCGCTACTGGGCGAGCGCTGCCGTGTCTCCGTTCGAGCGGGCGCTGATGTACATGGGGCATGGAATCCGGAACGGCTGGGGGGGCTATCTGGATCTGCGGCATCTGCGGCAGCAGAACCAGGATCTGCGGTCGGAGGTGGAGCGGCTTCGGCTGGAGCAGGCGGGCCTGGCCAGCGACGCCCGGCAGGGCAAGCGTCTGCAGGCGCTGCTGGAGTTCAAGGAAAAATACGTTTACAAGACGGTCGCTGCGCAGGTGATCGGCACGGGCGGCTCTGACCAGTCGCACGTTTTCTATGTGGACAAGGGAAGCGCAGACGGCGTGCAGGCGGACATGCCGGTGATCACGCCCGATGGGATTGTGGGCAAGGTGAGAGAGGCTTTTCCGCACACATCGCTGGTTCTGGAGATCGACGACAGCACGTCGGGCGCGGGAGCGGTGCTGGAGACGACGCGCATCCGCGGCGTGCTGCGAGGCGTGGCGTCGAGCCAGTTGCCGCTGATCTATGTGCTGCCGGACGAGCGCATCAAGCCGGGCGAGCAGGTGCTGACCAGCGGCGGCGACCAGGTGTTTCCTCCGGGCCTGCCCATCGGTCGCGTGCAGTCCATCCGCCCGGACCCGGATCACGACCCCTATGTGGACGTTGTCGTGAAGCCTGCGGCTGATCTGGAGCGGCTGGAAGAAGTGCTGATTGTGACGGACGTGCAGAGCCAGCCGCCACCTGCCACGGCGCAGGATGTGCTGGGCAGCGAGGCGCTTGCGGCGGACCAGATTGCGAACCAGCAGAAGGCGGCCAGCGTGGTGGCGGAGCGTCTGCCGGGACTGAAGGATCCGAATGCTGCCGCACCCGCCGATGCCGCAGCCACAGCCGCAGGCGGGAGCGCGAATCCTCCGCCGGTGAAGGTTGCTCCCGCGCTGCATCCTGACCGCTACACTCCGGGGGACACGCCCGACGCAGAGCAGATGACGCCCGGTGCGGCGAGCCATGCGGGCACAGGGGCCGGAGTCGGCACAGGGTCTGGAACCGGCATAGAGGCTGGAACCGGCACAGAGAAGAAGGGCGAAGGGAAGCCGCGGCTTTGAGAAGCTGGCAGGTATTGAGCAGGTTCTGAGGGGGCTGGAGACGAGATGGCGAGACTCACCTACAGTTCGCGGCGTCAGCTTGAGGAGCATACGTTCCACCCTGCGGTGGTGCTTCTGGTGCCTTTCGCGGCGCTGTTTCTGCAGGTGTATCTTCCTCGTCTGTGGCCGCGTCTGGCGGTGCTGGATCTGCCGTTGATCGTGGTTATTTTTTTCGGCGTGGCGCGGCGCAGTCCTATTTACGGCACGATCACGGGAGCGGTCATCGGCCTGCTACAGGACGCGTTCACCGGCCAGGCGATTGGCGTGAACGGCATCAGCAACGCCGTGGTGGGATATGCGGCGGCTTCGGTGGGAGTGCGCGTGGATGTGGAGAATCCGCTTACGCGCACGGTGCTTGCGTTCGGATTCACGATGGTGCAGGGCTTCCTGTACTTCCTGATTGTGCGCCACCTGCTGGGCATGGACGCGCGGTGGCTGTGGGGTTATCAGTTGATCCGCGCGGTGGCGAACACGCTGGTTGCTGTGGTTGCGTTCGCTCTTCTGGATCGCACGGTTCGTCGGCAGACGTGATGGATTCAGGCCACATTCGCTCCGGTCATCAGCAGTGAGTGCAGGTTCGCCTCTTCGAGGAAGCAGATTTCGACGCGAATGGTGACCAGTTGGGCCGGATCGACCAGCCGGACGTGCTGGCGGCAGAGGCAGAGCTCGGTGAGGGAGAGGTGGCCGCTTCGGGTCAGCTCGAGTCCGGCTGCGATCATGCTGGCGTAGAGATCCAGAGCGGCGCGCAGCTCCACCTCGACGCGCATTTCCATGGTGGTTTCCGAGAGCATTTTGCGGTCGAGCACCCAGCCTCCGCAGTGGGCCACAGCGCTGGTCAGCACGGGCAGCACCTCCTGGCGGGTCTGGTAGCTGTAGCCCTGTATTTGCAGCGTTTGCATGGCGGCTCTCATGGGCGGCGGGAGGTGGTTTCCCTCCCATTCCGCGGTCGCCGGTGACTTCCGGTGGCACAGTGTTCATCGGATAGGAGTATGCGCGGCGTGACTGTCCCGCACCCTTACGCAGGTCACGGTACGGGACGGTCGCGACGCCCTCGATTCCTGAATCGGCCCCAGGATGGTGCCGTGCCACGTGCGATTGACGCAGGCCGATATACGATTGCAGTCAATGATCGTGGGCACTGGAACAGACCTGATGGAGATCGACCGCATTCGAGCGAGCATCGCCCGCTATGGGGAGAGGTTCCTGCGCCGCGTCTACACCGACGGGGAGATCGCATACTGCAGCCGCAAGAAGAATGGCGCGGAAAGCTTTGCAGCGCGCTTTGCTGCGAAGGAAGCTGCGGCGAAGGCGCTGGGCACGGGGATCAGCCAGGGCGTGGGATGGCGGGAGATTGAAGTGCGGAGGGAGCCGTCTGGCCGGCCGACGCTTCACTTCACGGGCAGGGCAGAGGAGCGGGCTGCGCGGCTGGGCGTGAGGGCTGCGTCGATCTCCCTGACGCACAGCCGCGATCTTGCGATGGCGGTGGTTATCCTGGAGGCCTGATACATCTGGAGGCCAGAGGCTTCTGGAGGCCCGATGCCTCTGGCTGCCGGGATGGCTACTCTTCGTGAGGGAGCGTTCCGCCGCTCGGCCCCACCTGCACTTCGGAATGCCTGCCGCCGGTGGCGATGGAGGCCTCGTAGGCGACGAGCTTGCCGTGCTTGGTGAGCGACTCGACTTTGGTCACCTGTCCGGCTCCGGCCTTCTTCGCGATGCCGTCCTTCACGGCTGCGGGCAAGGCGGAGATGGATACTTCCTCCTCGACCTCGGTGACGTTGCCAGAGGCGTCCATCTCAATGTCGCGGGAGTGGCCGTTGACCATCATTTCGGCCTCATAGAGGCGCTTGCCGTTCTCGACTTCGGTGGAGAAGCCCTTCACGGTGGCTCCAGCCGACTGCTGGTCCACCGTCTTCTGCACGGCGGGCGGCAGTTGCGCGCGCTCCAGCTTTTTTTCCTGAGCGTGCATGAGGCCGGAAACGCAGACGATAGCGGTGGCGATTGTGGCGTAACGAAGATGATTCATGGAGGACTTCCCTTCAGCGTGTATGACATTGCGCCGGTATTCCGGACGCTGAAGAGAGTTTGCGTCGAAGCGGCTGAAGGAGGGCTTAATGCCACCTTCTGGCGGGTACAGGAGGCGGATGGCGGGCGTCCGCATCGCTTGTTGTGTCCGACGCGGGAGGCTCAGGCGGAAGCGAGAGGGAGAATGACGGTGAAGGTGCTGCCATGAGCGGGTTCACTGGTGGCTGTGATGTCGCCGCCGGCCCTGCGCGCGAGTCCCCTGGCGATGGAGAGGCCGAGGCCGAAGCCGCCGCTGGAGCGAGCGCGGGAGGCGTCGCCGCGCCAGAAGCGTTCGAAGATGTGCGGCAGAGCGTCGGGTGGAATCCCGATGCCGCTGTCGCGGACTTCGATCAGGCAGGTGCCATCCTGGGCAAAGGCGCGAAGCTCGACCGCGCCGCCGCGCTCGCTGTAGCGGATCGCGTTCTCTAAAAGATTGGAGAAGATGGTTCTGAAGTCCTCTGCTCGCACCCAGACAGCAAGCCCCTCGGGCACAGCGCACTGGACGGCGATCTTCCTCTCCTCGGCGAAGCTGGCCAGGGTTTCCAGCAGGGCTGTCAATTCCAGCTTCACGTTCGCTGCGGCAATGGGCGCAGGGATTGTGGACGCGGCGTCGGCGTCGATGGCGGCAAGGGCCAGCATCCGCGCGACCAGATCCTGGAGGCGCTCTGTGTCTGTGAGCGCCCGCGACAGGTAGCCGAGGTACTCCTCTGGCCGACGTTCGCGGCGCAGGCCGAGTTGAACGGTGGATTTGAGGATGGCGACTCCGGTTTTCAGCTCGTGGGCAGCATCTCCGAAGAACTGCCGTTCGCGCTCCAGGGCCTGTCTGAGGCGGCCGACCAGCAGCGTCAAGGCTCCGGTGAGGGGAGCAAGCTCGGCCACCTCTGCGCGGTCGCCTGTCTGGGCGAATTCGCCCTGGCGGTCGTCGATGGCCGCGGCGCGCTCGGCGAGTCTCTGCAAGGGTCGGAGGCCGAAATCGACGGCGAGCCAGGTGGCGGCGAGGCAGGCGGCCAGCATCAGGAGGCAGGCGAGGGCGGCGGACCTGGCGATGTCCCTGATGTGCTCCTCGACATGATTGACGGGGGCTCCATAGGCCAGGATGGTGTCATAGAAGGCTGGGCCTTCGGTGGCATTGGGGTCGGCCGCTACGCGCTCTCGAACGATCAGGACGCGGTAGCGCACGCCTGCGGAGGGGAAGGTGACGACGCGGCGGCTCGGAAGCGCCACAGGGGCGGCAGGGGACAGCAAGGCGGCCTCGGCGGGGGGCAGGGACGGCACAGCCTGCTGGCCGAGCACCTGGCCGTTGGCGCTGAGCCAGAACCAGTCTCTGCGCGGCAGGGAGAGCGCTGCCTGGCGCAGGGAGATGCGATCTCCCGGCTCATCGGGAAGCTCCAGCTCCGCCATGACTTCCTGCGCATGCTCTCCGAGGAGCGCGTCGAACGATGCGTAGGTGTGCTGCCGCACGATGTGGACCAGAAGCAGGGCTCCGGAGACGCCTGCGACGAGCAGGATGGCCCCGACGCTGAGGAGCAGGCGCGCGCGGATGCTGAAGGGGCGGTGTTTGCCGGTTGGGGTGCTGGAGGGTAGAGGGGTCATGGCTCGGCCGCCTCGCGGAGGACATAGCCGCGGCCGCGGACGGTGTGGATCAGCTTGATGGCCGCATCCGCATCCACCTTGCGGCGAAGTCCTGCGATGTAGACCTCGATGACGTTGCTGAACTTCTCCCAGTTGTAGTCGTACAGATGCTCCAGCAGCTCTGTTTTGGAGACGAGGGCGCCAGCGCGGTGCATCAGGTATTCGAGGACGCGGTATTCCATGGGGGTGAGGGAGACCTCGCGTCCAGCCCTGCGGACGGTGCCAGCGACGGTGTCCAGTTCGAGGTCGGCGAGGCTGAGCCGCGGCGTGGCGTGTCCCTGGCTGCGGCGGATGAGAGCTTTGGTGCGGGCGATGAGTTCGCCGAGGTCGAACGGCTTGGAGAGGTAATCGTCGGCTCCGGCATTGAGCAGGCGGATGACGGATTCGCTTTCCTGGCGGGCGGTGAGGACCAGGACGGGCGTCTTGACGCCTTTGCGGCGCAATTGCTGCAGCAGGCTGGCGCCGGGGAGTTTTGGGAGCATGAGATCGAGCAGGACGACGTCATAGCCGTTGCCGGCGGCCATGAACAGGCCCTCTTCGCCGTCGCTCGCGATGTCCACGGCGAATTTGCAGCCGTCGCGCAGTGCCTCCGCCATGTTGCCGGCCAGGCGCTGCTCGTCTTCGATGATCAGCACACGCAAGGGGCCACCTCCGCAGGTAGATGCCTAACAGCCTATTCTGCCAGAGGCGCGGGGTGCGATGGCCGGCGGCTTCTGCGGATCGAGGGGTGCAAGGCGCAGCGGATGCCGATTTGAAAGAAATGCTGCAACCCTTGCAGAGCACTTCTCATCCATTCAACAACACCCATCCAGGCGAAGGCTGTTGCGCGCGCTGGGATGGTTGCGGTTGCGTGGAGAGACTGGAGGCTCTGTTTGAGCCGGGACAAGGTTCTCCGCGGCAGATTCCGCAACAGGGCTTTGGTATTCTCGTTGAGTCATTCCCCGGCGCAGCAGACGTGCCCTGAAAACAGGCTTTCACAGGAGAAACATGCCGAGCCAAAAGGAAGTCCACTGGTCGCAACTGAAGGTTGGCGTGCTGGTGGTGGTCGCGCTGGCGCTGCTGTTGGCCCTGGTATTCCTGATATCCGGCACGGTGGGCGGCGGTCTTTTTTCCAAGAAGATCACGGTTTACTCCTATTTCGAGAACGCGGCAGGGTTGCAGGAGGGGGCTCCGGTCACGCTTGAGGGGGTGACCATCGGAAGCGTGACCAGCATCCAGGTGACAGCGCAGCGGAAGCTGACGCCGGTGAAGGTGACCATGCGCATCAGCGGGCGGCATCTGGACACGCTGCACACGGATTCCAAGGCGTCGCTCTCCACCATCGGCGTGCTGGGCGACACCATCGTGGACATCAACAGCCAGTACGCCACCGGCGCCGTGCTGAAGGACGGAGACGAGCTGCACACCATGGAGACGCCCAGCGTGACCGACGTGGTGAAGGCCAGCCAGGGGACGATCGAGCAGTTGAACGTCATCCTCGCCAAGCTGAACGCCCTGGTGGACAGCATCACCAACGGCAATGGCTCCATCGGCCAACTCATCAGCAGCGACGCGTTGTACAAGCAGTTTTTCGACGCGGCGACGCAGATCAACAAGCTGGCCAGCAATCTGAACAGGGGCAAGGGGTCGATTGGCAAGCTGATGACCGACGACACCTTCTACGACCGCGCGAACGATTCGGTCGCCAAGCTGGATGCGATCGCGAATGAGTTGAACGACGGCAAGGGCACGGTGGGCAAGCTGCTGAAGGACGACACTCTCTACAACAACCTGAACACGACCGCTGAGAACATGAACACTCTGATTGCGAACATCAATGCGGGCAAGGGCGGCCTGGGATACCTGGCGAACGATCCCAACTTCGCAAAGAAGCTGGACGATACGGTGAACAAGCTCAACCTGATCCTGACCAACGTGAGCGACGGCAAGGGCACGCTGGGCCAATTGGCCAACAACGACTCTCTCTACAAGAACGCGGACGTGTTGATGGTCGAATCGCAGAAGCTGGTGACCACGATCCGGCAGGATCCGAAGAAATACCTGACCATTCGCCTGAGGATCTTCTAGTCTCCGGGCAGGATCGGCTCGGTCGCCCGACGCGGCAGGAGAGGATCGGCGTTCCCGGTCCGCTCCGGATTGGCGCAATCCCGCTCCAGCTTTTACAATTGCCGCAGGATCATATCCCGAACATTTACCAGCTGCTCACGCGGCCCTCGGCTGCGGATGCAGCCAAGGACAAAGGAAGCGCATGAAGTTCAGTCATCTTGGCCGGATAGCATTGGCCCTTGTAGTGTCCCTCGCTCTGGGACTCGGCGTCACCGGTTGCGGCGCGTACACCATCGGCTATATGTACGTTATGGGCACCCAGTACAACCAGATTTCGGCGTACAAGATCGACAATTTGACGGGCAATCTGACGGGAATTGTGACCTCGCCCTTCAGTTCCGGCGGCGCCAATCCGGTTGCGGCCGTGGTTCTGAACGGCGGGCGCTATCTTTATGTGCTGAACGCAGGCAGCAGCAGCGCGGCGGGCAACATCGCCCAGTTCAGCGTCGGCGGCGATGGCATCCTGACCCAGGAGCAGACCTACACCAGCCAGGGCAAGAACCCGGTGTGGATCTCCGGCGACTCCTCCGGCCACTTCATCTATGTTCTCGACCAGTTGGCGCCGGACAATTCCGGCAATGGCGACATCACTGTTTTCGCGGTGGACCAGGTGACCGGCCGCTTGTCACTGGTGGTGAACCAGCAGGTGAAGAACGCGCAGGGAACTCAGTTGACCTACTTCCCTGTGGGCCAGCATCCGCTGACGATGAAGGTGCTTCCTTCGAACTCGTATCTTTTCGTGATTGACCAGACGCCAGCCATCAACGCGGCCACGAACAAGCCTCAGTCGCCGATCCAGGACGTGTTCGCGTACCAGATGAACACCACCACCGGCCAGTTGCTGCTGACGCAGAACGCCCCGCAGCAGTTCCCCCTGGGCGACAACCTGACGGCGATCAACAGCACGCCGGGCGGCAACTATGTGTACATCGCGGACGCCGGCAACAACACCATCATCCCGTTCACGGTTGGCGGCGGCGGCGTCCTGCAGCAGTTGGTGGGCGGACCTGTTCCCAATGCGGCGGGCGCGGAGAACCCCGACTGGATCGTGACCGACAGTGCCGGACTCTTCGTGTACATGGTGAACTACGGCACCAGCAACATCAATCAGCCGAACAGCTCCATCACTGCGTACACCATCGACGCATCGACGGGACGTTTGACGCAGATTCCGGACAGCCCCTACCCGACGGGTTCCGGGCCTGTCTGCATGATCGAGGATCCGAGCGACCATTATTTCTACACCTCGAACCACAACGACAGCACGGTGACCGGGTATCAGATCGTGATCAGGACGGGTCAGTTGGCCCCATTGAATCGCGGCACGGTCTTCCCGGCGACGGGAAATCCGACGTGCCTCGTGATCAGTGCGTTCACCAGCGCCTAACCTAAGAGGTGCGGCTTTGCGCGGGTTCTGGCATTCGTCCCGGGCCCGCGCAAGAGCCATCCGGCGGCAAATGGGAGTATGGGTTGGCTGGGGATTGGCGCAATCAGCCACCGGCTTTTACAATCGACGCAGACACGTATCTGCACAAACAAGCCTCGCCCTATCGGGTGGGCAGACCTTCGGTTTCAGCCTTCGCGGACCAGAAGCAAGGAAACGCATGAAGTCCAGTCAGATCGGCCGCTTCGCCGTGGCCTCGGTATTGTCTCTCGCAGCGTGCATCGGACTCACTGCGTGCACCACCGCGTACACCGGGGCATACCTTTACGTGACCTCGGTTCGCGCGAACCCGGGCGTGGTGAACGCATTCAAGATCGATAGCGTGTCGGGAGCTCTCACTATCCTTCCAGACTCGCCGTTTCCGGCTGGGCGCAACCCGGTGGGGGTGGTTGTCTCTCCGGATAACAAGGCTGTCTACGTCGTCAACCACGACGACAGCACCGTCATCGAGTACCTGATCGGAACCGATGGCAAACTCTACGCCCAGAATACCTACAACACAACGGGCGGGCTGCCGACGTCGATTGCGATCGACCCGACAGGGAAGTTCCTGCTTATCCCCTTCACGTATCAGCTTGGCTATACGACGGCCAGTCCGGGGCCTGGCGGCGTGGATGTATTCCCGATCAATGCCGATGAAAGCCTTGTGTCCACGCCCAGCACGGGCACCTCGCCGGGCCTGCAGGCCATCAATGTCGGCTGCAACCCAGTCGCCATCAACGTGAGCGCGACGAACAATTACGTCTATGTGCTGGATCAGAATTACAGCCCGTCGCCGAATACCTGCGTGGCGACGCCCGGCAATTCGCCTGTTTCCAACACGCCTCTGATCCTGGGCTACTCTCTGGACACCAGCCAGACCGCGCAGGGAGGCATTCTGACGCCGCTTCCTGGAGCGACCATCCGAGGTGTTTCGTATCCGGGCTATCCGGCCGGGGTGCAGCCGGCTGGGCTTATCAGCGATCCGAAGGGGCAGTACGTCTACGTGACGGACGAGACCGCGAACGCGATTTATGGCTATACCATCCAGGCCAACGGATCGCTGGTGGCGATGCAGAGCGCGCCCACTGGCGTGGCTCCCATTGCGACCACGCAGTTGACCCCGATGGGGATGACCATGTCGCCGGACGGCCGGTTCCTGTTCAACGCCAACTACGGCAGCAACAATCTCAGTGAATTTTCCATTGGCAGCGGCGGGGCTCTGACGCCAGTCGGCGCGTCCGGAACGGTGGGTCTGGGAACCAATCCGACTTGCCTGACCATGTCCAGCCACGGCCAGTTCCTCTTTTCGACGAACTACACGTCGAGCAACATCTCCGCGCTGCAACTGGAGTCGACAGGGCAATTGATCAACGTAGGGGGCATGCCTTTCGGGGCAGCCGGCTTCCCGACCTGCGGCACGTCGGTTGTGGCCGTAGGCCACTAGCAGGAGGCACGACCACGGAATCCGCAGTTTGGCGGTGGCAAGGAAAGCGCCGCCCGCTGCGACTTTTTCGATTCACCCGCTGTAGCGTCTAACCGGAACTATCGAATGGACCTGTGGCCCAGGATCACCTGCGGCCCAGGATTGAGGAACCACATGAAGTTCAGTCAAATCGGCCGCGTCGCGCTGGCCTCAATTTCGTCCGCAGCCGTTTGTTTCGGCCTCACTGCCTGCACCACGGCGCACACGGTGGCCTTCCTCTATGCCACAGCGTCCAACAAGGGCACGCCTGGATTTGTGAACGCATTCAAGGTGGACAGCGACTCCGGTGCGATCACGCCGCTGCCAGGGACGCCCTACAACGCTGGCCTGAATCCGATCGCGCTGGTTGCCTCGCCCAACGAGAGCAACCTGTACGTGGTGAACCATGACGACAGCACCATCACGGAGTTCACCATCACTCCCAAAGGGCCGCTCGCGTCAAGCCATACCTATCCAGTGGTCGGCACTCTGCCAACGTCGCTGGCGATCGACCCTTCGGGCAAATATCTGATTGTTGCTGTCACCTACCAGCCGGGGTACAGCGCTGCGAACCCAGGCCCCGGCGGCCTGACTGTGTTCCCTGTGAACACAGACGGAACCCTGGGGACGCCTGTCGCCAACGGCTCGGCCAACTTCGTGCCGACGGGCTGCAACCCGGTCGGTGTCAATATCACGGCCCTGCACAATTTTGTCTATGTGGTGGACCAGAACTTCGCGACGCCATCGGCGGCCTGCACTCCGACGCCCAGCACTCCGGCCACTTCTCCTATCTCGAGCCTGCCTCTGGTGATCGCGTTCTCGCTGAACACCACCAATGGCAGTCTGACCTCCATCCCCGGATCGCCGAACACGGTGCTCGGCGTGCCTGCGGGAGCACTTGCCGGCGTCCAGCCCAGCGGCATCTCCAGCGAGCCCATGGCGCGCTTCGTCTACGTCTCTGACGAGGCATCCAACCAGCTCATCGGTTATGTCGTACAGGCGGACGGTTCGCTGGTTCCCATGGTCAACGGCCCGTTCTCCACCGGTCTGTTCCCTGTGGGCGTCACCATCGACCCGCGCGGCAAGTATCTCTTCGTTCCCAACTACAACGGCCCAAGCATCAGTTCGTATGCTCTGGATCTGGGAACAGGGACGCCGTCGGCGGTTGCATCGGCGGCGCAGGCTGCTGTGCCCGCAGGCCCGACCTGCGTGGCCATTGAGCCGGCCCTCGGCCAATACCTTTTCAGCTCCAACTTTCTCGATGGCTCCATCACCGGAGAGAATCTGAACACGCACACCGGCGCTCTTTCTCCGGTGCAGAACACGCCCTTCAATGTCTACGGCCAGCCGACCTGCGTGGCCACAGTGGGTTCTGGAGCGCACGCAGTGGAGACCATCCAGCCCTAACGCAGCTTGCAGGCAAAAGCAGCGAGCAGCAGAACGGCCCTGCCAATGCGCAGGGCCGTTCTTTGTTTGCCGGAGAAGTCTGCGCCAGCAGCATGGGTTGGAAGGTGTGAGCGGGATGCGTGGATTGCTGTGCGTTCATGGCACGCTGGAGCAGGTGTTCTTCGAGCACGCGCAGAAGGACTGTCCGGTGAGCGATGGTGAAGCGCAAGCTCCGTCCGAAAGGCCAGGACACCCTTTTGCGCGGCCTGAAGGCTGTTGGTTGCTGTGGCCCCTTGCCGGAGGGCTTCTCTAGGCTCCGTCAGGCCCCCATGTGGGCCAGCATCCACTTCCTGCCCGGCTTCTCGACCCAGCGGTAGGCGGCGAGGGCGGCTGCGATGACGAACGCATAGGAGATCCAGGGGTCGAACGCGGCTACGTGCAAGCGCTCCCACAGGTGGAAGTGGTGCACCAGGTCCCAGAGGTTGAAGTGGAGCAGGTACATGCAGTAGCTTGCCTCGCCGAGAGCGACGAAGGGCCAGAGGCTGAAGAAGTCGGCCAGCAGGTGCTCGCCAGCGAGTCCAAGGAGGGTCATGCCGACGACGGGCATCAGCAGACCGTCATGCAGGAGAAGGAAGGGCAGCGAGTCTGAGTAGCGCATGACCTCCAGCAGGCCGAGCAGGCCGGCGGCTGCGAGCAGGAAGCGCTGCGCATTGCCCAGGCGGACGACAGCGTGCAGACGTGCCACGGTCATGCCGAAGAGGAACTCCGGGAAATGCGGCAAGGGCGAGAACTTCACGGCGCGCAGCCAGAAGCCGTAGGAGTAGCGGTCAATGTGGGCGATGCCGTCCGGGTGCAGCCAGTCATACAGGCTTGGCAGGGCCAGCCCCGCCAGCCAGAGCAGCACCAGCATCCCGAGGAGGCGGGGAACGGACTTTGGCCAGCGGAGTGCGACCAGCCACGGGAGGAGGGCGTAGAAGAAGACTTCGCAGGAGAGGGTCCACCCGGGGGTGTTCCAGAAGGTGGCCACGGCCGGGATCCAGCCCTGCAGCATCAGCGGCGTCAGGACGATCCCCTGGAAGAAATGAGCATGGGTCTGGGCGTGCCACTCCTCCATCAGGACGCGGTAGGAGACCAGCAGCGAGAGGACATAGATGGGGTACAGGCGCGATAGCCGGGTGCGCCAGAAGTTCATCCTGGGCAGGGGCGTGTCGCGGCCGCCGTAGTTGTACGAGAGGATGAAGCCGGAGAGGACGAAGAAGAAGCTGACGCCGACGTATCCGCCGTCCACCAGAGGAGCGAGAGGCCCGAACCACCTGGGATTGGAGAAGTGGAAGAAGACGATGTCCATGGAGACGAAGGCGCGAATGCCTGTCAGCGCAGGGAGGCGGGGGCGACGTGGGGTGCGAGGGGCGGGAGTGTCCGCAACCTGGGGAAGTGTAGCCACAATCCTTTGACTCTATCGCAGATGAAGGGTGGGCTGCGACATGCGCCGCAGTTCCCGATGCGGCCCGGATGGCCGATGAGCCACGGAGTTCTGTTGGCTGCGAGTGTTGCGGAATTGCGGGAACTTCGCAAGCTCCGAGCAGGGAGGAGATGCGCTGGTCTGCGTTGTTGGTCTGAGTCGCTGCTTGAGGTCTTGCTCCAGGTCGTTGGTCCGAGTCTTGCTCGCGCAGAGCATGTCCTTCCTTTGCGCTCTGGTCGGATCCCTTCCGCCAGCGCTGTGGTTCCGGCAGAGCTTTTGAATGCGCAGCGATTATGGATGTTTCCTCTCAAGCTATGCACTTGAAAATAAATAGAGCTTTCTCTCTC
>JAJZHR010000341.1 GCA_021810815.1 Acidobacteriota bacterium
CGTTCCCACCAGGAAATTCAACCCTGAATCCTTCAAAATCTGGCGGCCTTCTTCCACGTTCGTGCCTTCCAGCCGCAGAATGATCGGTATCTGCACGTTCAGCTTCTTCGCCGCGTTCACCACACCCTGCGCCAGTACGTCCACGCGCAGAATGCCGCCAAAGATGTTGATGAAGATCGCCTTCACATTCGGATCGCTCAGCAGAATCCCAAATGCATTCTCAATCTGCTCCTGGTTCGCACCACCACCTACATCCAGAAAGTTCGCCGCCGACCCACCCGCATACTGGATGATGTCCATCGTCGCCATCGCCAGTCCAGCGCCATTTACCATGCAGGCAATCGTGCCATCCAGCTTGATGTAGTTCAGCGCGTACTTGCTCGCCTCAACCTCCAGCGGATCTTCCTCCGCCAGGTCGCGCAGCTCCTTCAAATCCTTGTGCCGGAACATCGCGTTGTCGTCGAAGTTGATCTTGCAATCCAGCGCCATCAACTTGTCGTCCTTCGTCGTGATGAACGGATTGATCTCCATCAACGTCGAGTCCGTCTCCACAAACGCCTTGTACAGCCCGGTCATGAACTTCACCGCATCGTTGATCTGCGTCGGCTTCAGTCCCAGCTTGAACGCCAGCTTGCGCGCCTGGTACGGCTGAAACCCGATCGCCGGCTCAATATATTCCTTGTAGATCAGCTCCGGAGTCGCATGCGCCACCTCTTCAATCTCCATGCCGCCCGACTGCGAGGCCATAAACACAATCTTCGCCGAAGCCCGGTCCAGCACCAGCCCCAGGTACAACTCGCGCTCAATCGCCGACCCCTCTTCGATCAGCAACCGCTGCACCTTCTGTCCCGCAGGCCCAGTCTGGTGCGTCACCAACTGCATCCCCAGAATCGCCTTCGCCGCTGCGTTCGCGTCTTCCAGCGTCTTCACCACCTTCACGCCGCCGCCCTTGCCGCGACCACCAGCGTGGATCTGCGCCTTCACCACGACGACTTTGTTTCCGGCGCCAAACAGTGCCTTCGCAGCGGTATCCGCCTGCTCCAGCGTGGTCGCCATCTCGCCCCCAGGAACCGGCACGTTGTACTTACGAAGGATCTCTTTAGCCTGATATTCGTGAATTTTCATAGTTGGGTCCGTCTTCCGCTTGCGCGAGAAGTGTAGCGGACGCGGAGAACGTATCGCAATCACAATCTCGCACAACCGTGCGTTTATCGAACCGTGCCGAAATTTACCCCTGCGCACCGCCCTCCGCATGAATCCCTTTTTACCCAGCATTCATGCGCCTCACATGTCCTCTCCACAAAACCCCGCCGGCACCGACGCAATTTCACCGCCCGCCTCCGCTCTACGCAACGCCACCCCGGCGACGCGCCCCCTCACATCCTGCTACGCTTTTCATCATGGCCCTGCAGCCCCACTTGAAACGCATGATCGAAGACCGCGCCACCCTCACCCAGGATCAGGCTCGCGACCTCATGCAGCACATCCTCACCGGCCAACTCGCCGACATTGAGATCGCCGCGCTCCTCGGAGCACTCGCCGCCCGCGGGGAGACCGCCGCCGAGATCGCCGGCTTCGTCCAGGCCATGCGCCACGCCGCCACCGCCCTGCCCCTGACCACCGCCGAACGCGCCGCGCTCGTCGATACCTGTGGCACCGGCGGCGATGCCAGCGACACCTTCAACATCTCCACCGCCGCCGCACTCGTCGCCGCCGCCGCCGGAGCCTCCGTCGCCAAACACGGCAACCGCGCCGTCACCTCCAAATGCGGCTCCGCAGACGTCCTCGAAGCCCTCGGCATCCCCGTCAGCCTCGCGCCATCCGAAGGGGCAGAGGCTCTGCGCACGCATCGCTTCGCCTTCCTCCACGCGCCCAGCCTGCACCCCGCCATGAAGGCCGTCATGCCCGTTCGTCGCGCCCTCGGCTTCCGCACCATCTTCAACGTCCTTGGCCCGCTCTCCAACCCCGCCGGAGCCTCCGCGCAGGTCATGGGAGTCTACGCCGCCCACCTCGTCCCCCTCGTCGCCCAGGCCATGGCCCTCCTCGACACCCGCCACGCCTTCGTCGTCCACGGCGAAACCGGAACCGCGCCATCCCGAGGCATGGACGAACTCTCCATCAGCGGACCCAGCCACCTCGCCGAGGTCCGCGCCGGACACATCACCCTCAGCACCGTCACCCCCGAAGACTTCGGCCTCCCTCGCGCTCCCATCGACACCCTCCGCGGCGGCGACGCCACCACCAACGCCGCCATCCTCACCGCCATCTTTGCCGGCGAACCCGGCCCCCGCCGGAACGTCGTCCTGCTCAACGCCGCCGCCGTCCTCGTCACCGCAGGCCTCGTGCCCAACATCACCGCAGGCATCCAGCTCGCCGCCTCCACCATCGATCGCGGTCAAGTCACGGAACTCGTCGCCTCCCTCGTGCGTACCTCTCTCAGCGTCTCGTAAACGCTGCACCACCCTGCACGCAATCAAGCAGCCAAGGAGCCGACCTCGTGTCCACCTACCCACCGCCGCAGCTCTCCATCGATCCCTCCCTCGCCACCACTGGCCTCGAACTCCCCGGCTACCGCATCGTCCGCAACTACGGCGTCGTCCGCGGCATCGTCGTCCGCTCCCGCAACCTCTTTGGCACCATTGGCGCAGGCCTGCAAACCCTCATCGGCGGCGACATCACCCTTTTCACCGAACTCTGCGAAAAGACCCGTCAGGACTCCTTCGCCATGATGCTCCTGCACGCCTCCCAGCTCGGAGCCAACGCCGTCATCGCCGTCCGCTACGACGCCAACGAACTCATGCAGGGCGTCACCGAAGTCCTCGCCTACGGCACCGCCGTCTACGTGGAAAAGCTCTAGCACCCGCATCGCCGCGCCACCCACAGGAAATCCACCACCGCACCACATCGCCAGCCGTTAAGATAGCCTCACACCCCTTCGCAAAGGCTGCCCGTAACCATGACCAAACCCACCCCAGGCCGTATCGAAGTCATCTCCGGCCCCATGTTCTCCGGCAAATCCGAAGAGCTCATCCGCCGCCTCAAGCGCGCCCGTATTGCCCGCCAACGCGTCGCCTGCTACAAGCCCGATATCGACCTGCGCTACCATCGCACCTCCATCGCCAGCCACAGCGCCCAGACCCACGAGGCCATCACCGTCGCCACGACCGAAGAACTGAAAGCAGACCTCTTCCCGCGCTTGCACGACATTGAAGTCATCGGCATCGACGAAGCCCAGTTCTTCGACCCCGCCCTCGTCCCCCTCACCGTAGAACTCGTCCACCTCGGCAAGCGCATCATCCTTGCTGGCCTCGACACCACCTTCGCGGCAGAGCCCTTCGGCCCCATCCCCGCTCTGCTCGCCATCTCCGACGAGGTCACCAAGCTCTCTGCCGTCTGCATGGTCTGCGGAGCTCCCGCCATCCACACCCAACGCCTCGGCCAATCTCAGGAACTCGTCGTCGTCGGCGCCGCCGGCCTCTACGAAGCCCGCTGCCGTGCCTGCTTCCGCCCCTACGCCGACGAGAACCAGGCCGAACAACTGGAACTCCCCCACAGCTAGAGCGCTCCACCCACTAAGGACCGAAGCTGCGTCCACCTATCGACAAACCTATTTGTATCGTGAGACGATATAAATATGAGCGACGGCTCCCACAACACCCCACCCGCCTCCA
>JAJZHR010000342.1 GCA_021810815.1 Acidobacteriota bacterium
ATCCGGGCCGAACCATTCGGGGTGCTTGCGGCGCAGCGTGAGGGAGCGATGGATGGTGAAGAGCTTGGGGAGGCCATCGTCGCCGGGGTCTGGGATTTTTGCGGCGATGTCGGTGGAGGAGAGGTTTGGCAGCTCCGCCAGCAAGGCGCGTCGCCGATCATAGTCCACGGGCCGGCGGTTGTCCGGATCGACCAGGCTCAGGTCCCATAGCTCCGTGCCCTGGTACTGGTCAGGAACGCCGGGGGCGGTGTGCTTCAGCAGCGTCTGCGCGAGGGAATTGATACGGCCTGGGGCCATGACGCGGTCCACTATTTCCTGCGCCGCCTGAAGGAAAGGCTCGTGCTGCAGCGTGCCGTGGATGAAGGATTGGAGAGCAGCTTCGTACTCTGCGTTGCCGGCGGTCCAGGAGGTGTGCTGCTTGGACTCGCGCGCTGCCTTCAGCATGTACGCCGCAGCGCGGTCGGGGGTGAGGGGCCACGCGCCGATCAGCGTCTGGTAGTAGAGATACTCTGCATTGCGGTCTGGAAATTCGCCGCTGCGGAACTGGGCGTTGGTCCGGGAGAATCTGCGCAGGGCCGAACGCCAGCGGACGGCCATCTCGGAAAGAACGGCGATGCGCGCGCGCACATCCTCGCTGCGCTTGGTGTCGTGGGTGGAGAGCGTCACCATGGTGAGCGGGCGATTGCGATGAGTGTCTGCGCAGAAGGTGTGGAACTCATCCACACTGACGCCCGGCCGGCTGGGGTCGGAGCCGACCTCGTTGAGGCCGGTGAGCCGGTTGTAGCAGTAGAGCGCAGTGTCTTCCACACCCTTGGCCATCACCGGGCCGGTGAACTGCTGGAAGCGCATGACGAACTCTGCCTCGAGCTTCCCCCGGGAGCGCAGGCAGAGGACGTCGGCGAGGAAGTCGAACAGGCCGGGCTCCACATCCTGCCGCGAGATCTTGGCTCCGGCGACTGCTTTGTAGATCTCGCGCTCGTCTTCCTCGGTGATCTGAACGCAATTCAAGCATTCGGCATCCACATAGGTGCGATAGACGGGGAAGCAAGCGGCCACCTCGCGGATAGCGCGACGGATTTCCGTGCGGGTGTAATCGCGGCGGTCGCGGTTGCCCTCGCAGATCTCGACGAAGAGCGAGGTGAGACGGTTGACGTCGCTGCCGAGCCCCTCCTGCATCACGCTCAGCTTCTTCTCGTGGCATATTGTGGCGTAGTCGGTGCTCTCGCCTGTGAAGTCTGCGTAGATTTTCGTGATTTCGGTCAGGCCATCGGGGTCGATGAGAACGCCGTTCGCCTGGTTGAGGAAGTCGTAGCCGGTGGTTCCCTGGATGGGCCAGGGATCGCGCAGGTGTTCGCCAGGCTCAAGGATTTTTTCGGCGACGATCCATGCGTCTGGAGCCGTTTTGCGCAGCCGCTCAAAATAGTGGAAGGGGTCGCGCAGGCCGTCTGGATGGTCGACGCGGATGCCATCGAGGACGCCCTCTTTGAGCCATTTGGCGATAAGGGAGTGGGTTTCGGTGAATACATGCTCGCGCTCGACACGCAGGCCAACGAGCGTGTTGACGTCGAAGAAGCGGCGGTAGCCGAGTTCCTGGTCGGCGGTGCGCCAATAGGCGAGGCGGTAGTTTTGCAGGTTGAGGAAGTTATCCAGGGCATCGATGTTGCTGTTCAGCTCTGCGATGGCCCGGTCGATGGACTGCTCGACGCGGTGATCCTCTCTCCACGTGCGGAGGAGCAGGGTCGCAAGCACGGTTTTGTCGCGATGGCGGGTGAGGATGACAGAGCGCTCGACGGAGTCCGGGGCTGGCAGGCGGGCGTAGGATTCTGATAGGAAATGGAGCGTGTCGGAGCTTGCGAGATCGGCGGCTCGCGAGAGGATCACGGACATGGAGCGGGGAGCGACCGGCAGCACATGATCCGCGTACTGCACCAGGAACCTGTCGTCCTGGCGAACGACCCTCAGGTCTCCGCTGGAGAGAACGCGGCCATATTGATCGCCCAGGATGGGAACCAGCACCTTGTCACGCAGCCGCAACTCCGCCGGATTCCAGTCGATGTCAAAATAAGCGGCGTAGCGGCTGGAGGCGGCGTTCTCCAGAACATCCCACCAATAGCGATTTTCCGGGACGAGGGACATGTGGTTGGGGACGATGTCCAGCACCTGCCCCAGGCCGCGCTCGCCCAGACGGGAGCAGAAGCGCTGGTGGGCCTCCTCGCCGCCAAGCTCCGCGTTCACGCGCTGATGGTCGACGATGTCGTAGCCATGGGTGCTTCCGGGCGCGGCCTGCATGTACGGAGAGGCGTAGATGTGCGAAATGCCGAGCTGGGCAAGATAGTCCGCGACGCGCTCAGCATCGTCGAACGTGAAGCCCGCGTGCAACTGGAGCCGGTAGGTGGAGGTGGGGGTGCGTGACATGGGTTTCGCTCTTAGCGCAGTTTACCGTTGTTCGAAATGATTCCGTGAGAGGGAGCTGGATTGCTGGGGGAGGGGGAAGCGGCGCTTTTGCGGGCACTCATCCGCGCGCGCGCCGCCAGTCCGGAAATGCGCGCTGACAGGTTGGAGTCCTGAGCGGCCGCAAGGGTTGCATGCACCGCGAAAGCGATCCCGGATTTGTCGCCAGGGAGCAGTACGATGCCTGGCTGCAAGCGCCAGAAATGAGATCACTTGGCGGATGGAGTTGCGGGCGAGCGCTGGCTGGTGCCCGACCGCTTCTGCGCCAGCGCGAATGCGGCGCTGATGAGGGCGAGGTGGGAGAGAGCTTGCGGGAAGTTGCCGACCTGGCGGCTGGCGGCAGGGTCATACTCCTCTGCGAGCAGGCCGACGTCGTTGCGCAAGGCGATCAGGCGCTCGAACATCTGTTCGGCGTCGGCACGGCGGTCGAGAAGGACGAGATTGGTGACCATCCAGAAGCTGCATGCGAGGAAGACGCCTTCGCCGGGGGGCAGGCCGTCGTCGCTGGTGCTGGTGTTGTAGCGGAGGACGAAGCCGTGCGGCATGAGGTGCTTCTCAATGGCATCGACGGTGCCGCGAATGCGCGGGTCGTCGGGCGGGAGGAATCCGATCATGGCGAGCAGAAGGCAGGAGGCGTCGAGCTGCTTCGATCCATACGACTGGACAAAGCTGTTCAGTTCCGTGTCAAAGCCGCGCGCGCACACCTGGTCATGGACGCACTGGCGCGTCTTCCTCCAGCGATCAAGATTCTGCTGCATCTCTTCATCCAGGGGCGCCTGCTTTGCTTTGTCCTCGATATTTTTCACGGCGCAGTCGAATGCGAGCCAGGCCATGGCCTTCGAATAGGTGAAGTGCTGCCGCCCGCTGCGCACCTCCCAGATGCCCTCGTCCGGATGTTCCCAGATCTGCTCCAGGTGCTTTGTCAGAGCGGCTTCCAGCCCCAGCGCAGGATCGACGGCTCCATCCTCGTGCCGGGTGTGGCGCAGAGCGGAAGCGATCTCGCCGAAGACATCGAGCTGGAACTGCTGCGATGCGGCGTTGCCGACGCGCACCGGGCTGGAGTTCTCGTAGCCGGGCAGCCACGGCACTTCCCGCTCCTGAAGCTGGCGTTCGCCGAGAATGCCATAGAGCGTCTGGATCTGGTCCGGAGCACCGGCGACGGCGCGCAGCAGCCACTGCTTCCACGCGACGGCCTCTCCCTGGTATCCAGCG
>JAJZHR010000343.1 GCA_021810815.1 Acidobacteriota bacterium
TCCAGGTGCTGGAGGATGGCAGGCCGCAGCAGATCGCGTATTTTGAGGCCCACATGGCTGCGCCCGCCAAACTGGAGCCGGCGGAGAAGCTTCCGCCCGGCATCTTCAGCAATGCTCCCGTGACGGTGCCGGCCGATGCTGTGAACCTGCTTCTGATGGATGCTTTGAACACGCCTCTTCGCGACCAGGTATTTGTGCGCCAGGCGATGGAGAAGTACCTGGACACGACCGCTCCCGGCGCCAGCCTTGCGATGTTCGCTCTGGACGCGCGTCTGCGGCTGGTGCAGGGCTTCACCTCGGATATTGCGGCCTTGCGGACGGCGATTGACAGCCCTCTGGCGCATCCGCAGCTCTCGCCTTTGCTGAACACGGCGCAGGACAATGCGAATGACCAGCAGGTCATCCAGCAGATCGAGCAAGCAGGCATCCAGGAAGGGAGCCTGAGGGCGAATCCGCTGAGCAACGCTCCGGCGAATCCGCTGAGCTCGACCGCGGTGGGGAATGTCGCATTTGCGAGACAGACCTTGCAGGACACCAACACCTTCAAGCGGGATGAGCGCGTGAATATGACGCTGGAGGCGCTGCAGCAGATTGCGCGCTACCTTGGCGGCATTCCCGGGCGAAAGAACCTGATCTGGTTTTCCGGCGCGTTTCCGTTCGCCATCTTCCCGGATCCGACGATGCCCGGCTACGACAACACGCTGCTGCAGGGAGCGAATGTGCGGGAGTACAAGGAAAGGCTGGATCGGACAGCGGCCCTGCTGACGGCGGCGCAGGTGGCGATCTATCCCATCGACCCGAAGGGAGCGGACGGCGCGGGGAAGCTCACAGAGCAGGCGACCATGGAGGAGCTGGCCAGCCAGACGGGCGGCGAGGCCTTCTACAACAGGAACAACCTGGGCGATGGCGTGGCGCGCGCTGTGGAGAATGGATCGCACTACTACACCATTGCCTACACGCCGACCAACAGCCGCGTGGACGGGACTTACAGGAATATCGAGGTGATGGTGGAGGGCAGGAAACTCCACTTGAACTATCGCAAGGGCTATTTTGCGACCGAGGCATCGCCGCCGCCAGGCGACCCGCTGCGGTCGCTGATGGATCCTGGCATGCCGAACTTTTCGCAGGTTTTGTACAAGATGCTGGTGCAGCCGACCAGTCCGCAGCCCGCTGCGACCTCTCCTCGCGCGGGCGACAATGCTGCGGTGCAGGGCCCGGTGATGCGCGAGACGGTGCTGTTCCGGATCGAGGACAAGGATCTGGACTTCACGCCTGCGCCGGATGGCTCCCGCAAAGCGAGCCTGGAGGTGGCCATCGTGGCCTACGACGCCAACGGCAAGCCTGTGAACTGGCTGAATCGGACGATTGAAGCGGGATTGAACGCTCCTGCGCCCGGCGCTCCCGTTCAAAGAGCCATCGCATTCCCCTTGCAGATCGACCTGCCGGCGAATGCAGCAACGCTGCGCACCGGCGTCTATGAGGCGGCGGGGAGCAAAGCCGGGACGCTGGAGCTGCCGGTCGCCGCCATCGCCGGGGCGTCCATGGCAGCCAGGTAAGGGTGCGCTGGCGGACGGATGCGGTTGGAGGGATGAGGGTTGGCAGCGATCTTCTGCGGAGCGTAGAATCCCGGCGAATGGGGAAGATGATGCCCAGCGCCAATAAAAATCGTTTTTGTTCTGTTCCTGTCCCCTCCTTAGCCCTGCCGCTCCCGGTTCTTTCTTGCCTGGCTCTTCCGCTTCTGGCTCTGCCCCTGCTGGGGGCTTCGCTGTGGGCGCAGACGGCACATCAGTCCGGTGGCCAGCCAGGTGCCGGTGCTGTCCCGACGCTGCATGTGGATGCGCGCACCGTGGTGGTGGATGTGGTGGCCACGGACGCGAACGACCAGCCGGTCACAGACCTGACGCAGAAGGATTTTCAGGTTTTGGAGAATGGAAAGCCGCAGAAGATCGCGTATTTTGAGCCGCACATGGGGCCTGCCGCCGTCGCGGTGGATTCGCAGAAGCTGCCGCCGGGAATTTTCAGCAACACGCCGACCGTGGCACCTGCCGGGGCGGTGAATCTGCTGCTGCTGGACGGCTTGAACACGCAGATGCGCGATCAGGTCTACGTGCGCAAGGCGATGGAGTCCTATCTGGCCACAGCCGCTCCCGGAGCAAGCATGGCGATGTTCTCCCTGGGTGCCCGCCTGCGACTGGTGCAGGGCTTCACGTCGGATATGGCGGCGCTGCGGACGGCCATCGCCAGCCCGGTGGCGCTGCCAACGCTCTCCCCGCTGAAGAATACCGAGGCCGAGAACACAGTCGATCAGGCGCGCGTTGCGCAGATAGGGCAGTATGCGCAGCAAAACGCCGATCCGGCGGCCGCTGCCGCAGCGCAGTTCGCTGCGCAGTCCCTCGAGGACACCAATTCCTTCAAGCTCGACGAACGCGTGAACATGACCTGCGAGGCGCTGCAGCAGATCGCGCGCTATTTGGGAGGCATTCCAGGCCGGAAGAACCTGATCTGGTTTTCCGGAGCCTTCCCCTTCGCGATTTTCCAGAATCCGGCCGACCTGTTGCAGGGAGCGAATGTGCGCCAATATAAGGACAAGTTGGATCGCACAGCCGCCCTGCTGACAGCCGCGCAGGTGGCGATTTATCCGATCGACCCCAAGGGCGCGAACGGATCGCTGCTGGTCACCCAGCAGGCGACGATGGATGAACTGGCCGAGCAGACCGGCGGCGAGGCTTTCTACAACAGGAACGATCTTGGCTCAGGTGTGGCGCGGGCCGTCTCCAACGGGTCGCACTACTACACGCTGGCCTACACGCCGGAGAACGGCAAGTTGGACGGGACGTTCCGGAACATCAAGGTGGTGGTGGATGGAAAGAAGATCAATCTCAACTATCGCAAGGGCTACTACGCGACGCGGACAACGCAGCCGCCGGGCGATCCTCTGCGCCCGATGATGGATGCGGGCATGCCGCAGTTTTCCCAGGTGCTCTACAAGGAGTTGGTCCAGCCCGCCAGCCCGCAGCCAGCGGCGACGGCTCCTCGCGCGGGCGACAATCCTGCGGTGTCTGGGCCGGTGACGCGGGAGACGGTGTTGTTCCGCATTGACGGCAAGGACGTGACCTACACCCCGGCGCCGGACGGCTCTCGCATGGCCAGCCTCGAGGTTGCGATTGTGGCCTACGACACCAACGGCAAGCCCGTGAACTGGCTGAACCGAACTGTTGAGGTGCCCCAGTCCGCCGTGGCTGCGCAGCAGGCCGTCGCGTTCCCTCTGCAGATCGATGTGCCGGCGAACGCGACGACGCTGCGAACCGGCCTCTACGAGGCTGCTGGAAGCAAGGCGGGGACGCTGGAGATACCGGTATCGGCCATCAGCCCCGGCCCGATCGCATCCAAATAGGACAGCAGCCGACGTAACCCCAACGGAGAAAAGCGCATCGAATGCTATACTGCGTCATGCGGAGTGCGCCCTTTCAACGGCACTCGGCAGCCGCTGGAGGCGTCCCATACCACCGATAGATAAGCGTTCCGCAAAATCCTTTATCCGCACCAATGAACGGATCCGTGCGCGGGAAATCCGCGTCATTGACGAACAGGGCGAGCAGCTCGGCATCATGGTGCCTTTCGAGGCGTTGAAGATTGCCCGCGAGAGAGTCCTGGA
>JAJZHR010000011.1 GCA_021810815.1 Acidobacteriota bacterium
CATTGGGGCTGTCACCATAGATTGCCGACCGCTGCGCAGCGGTCATCGGTGGCGCGCCTGTGGCCTCCGGGCCGGGCGCACCTTCCGTCTGCTGGAGCTGCTGGAGCGCGGCGTTAAGCTCCTGTTGATGCTGCCGCGCCTCGGCGTCTCGCTGCGCCTGCAATTGCTGTTGCGACTCAAAGCTGTTTACCTGCTGCGCGTTCGGCGCTGACGGACGCATGGGCATGGAGCTGGTGGGAGCATTCTTCTTGTTGCCGCTCAACAGGCTGGAGAGATTGGCAATGCCAATAAGCCCGATGATGACTACGAGGGCAATCACCACCGGCATACTCTTCCGCAACGGCGGTTTGGCTTCCGGCTGTTCCGGTACGGTCGCAGGCGCTTTTTCGTTTGGCTCCGGCATGGCTACCTCGCTTCCTCGGTGCGGTGAAACTCGACCTTCTGCTTGCCGATGGCGAGATAACCGTTGTCCAGTTCCTTCGGGATGGTATAGAGGCCATTCGAGAAATCGAAGTTGATGAGGGATGGTTTCTTGTCCTTCACCTCGTAGAGAGCGGGCGTTTCCTGAAACTGGCCGCGCAGATACGTGAACTTGTCATCGCGCCATATCGCCTGCAAGCCAAGCTCTTTGCCCTTCGACTTGTCCCAGGTGTAGTCAAAGTGCAGGCTGCCGGGGTATTGGCTCCGGTAGGCTTCCTCTTTGCTCTGCTCGGTTTTCAAGATCGCGGCTTCTGCTGCTTTCGCTGCTGCCGCTTCCTGCCTCACCTTGTCCAGCTCGGCGGCGGGAACGAAGACAGGCAGCTCGGCCAGCCGGTCTTTCGCGGCCTTGTCGCCGGGCGAAATGAAGATTTTGGAATCGAAGTGGGGATCGTCGTCGCCGGAGACTTCGCGCAACTGCAAGGTGTATTCGTTGCCGTGATCGGAAATGATATGCACGTCCGTCGTGCTGTTCGCCAGCTTCGGCTTGATGCTGATGAAGCGCGATGCAACGTGTCCACCGTCGAAGACCCAATCCACCGTGTCACCGGCGAAGACATTGGCAACCTTCTCCGGGTCTGGAAGCAGGATGAGCGTCGATTGCAACAAACCGGCGCGAACCACAGGCGGCGTGTCCGCCTCGGACACGGTGATGGTGCGCGGCGCATTCGGCTGAAGGTGCTTCTGCTCGGGCGTCGTGGGGCCGGACGCAGAGGCAACGGATGCAGTTAAGGCGAGGCCGCTTGCGACGAAGATGAGGATGGGTGGTTTCATTGTCTCTGGGTCCTTTCGGTTATGCAGATTCACCCTGAGCGAACCGCGTGATGCCCTCGGTGAGTCCGTACTTGGCAATCAACTTCGACCGGCGCACCCGGTCTTTGGGTTTGGTGGAGAACGTTGCGTAGCTGCGCCCGTCGAGATTCAGGCGAACGACTTTGGTGAGTCCGTCGCGGCGCATGTACAGCGCCTCGCGGTCCTGCAAGCTCTCGAAGAGAGCGAGCTGCTGTTCCGTCATCTTGAATAACTCCGCATATCTCTTTCGGTTGAACGTGGCGTCTTTCAGAAAGAGAAACGACGTGCAGGAGTTCACGATGGAGTCGGCATTTTCACCCAAGTCTTCAGCCGACTGTCCAATCATCGTGACGCCGCCGAGGTTCTTGCGGACGGTCTTGATGGACGCGAGAGCGCCTTCGAGCAACTGGCGATTCTTCATCGAAGAAAAAATCTCTTCGATCAAAATGTGCTTGGGAACGCCAAGATTAGCTGGGTCATAGAGCACATCGTTGATGCGTCGTAGCAGCCACACCATCAGCGGTTCAATCAGGTCGGCATATTGCGCGTTATTGACGCCCTGGAAGTCGAAGCACTGCACACGCGAGAGCGAGAGGCTGTCTTCTACGTTGTCGAAGATGGCGCTGTATACGCCTCGCCCAACCCATTTGTTTAGGTAGCGGTCGAGCTTCTTGGGCAGGAAGAGGTTCGACAGACGGCGGTTTTCCGGGTCGAGCAGGTAAATGTCCTGCACCGCCTTGTGGATCACGTCGTCGTCTTCCGGCTCCAGCTCCGCGCCGCCGTTGGCTAATAGCAGTTTGATGAAGCTGTACAGAAATTTGATATTGCTCTCCGTAGGCTCCAGAGAGAACAACGCAACACGCGGGCCATCTTTGCCGATGCGGTCAACACGACCGCCGTACAACTCCACGACACTTTCATAGCTGCCGCCGATGTCGAAGATGTAGGTAAAGCCGCCATACTTTTGCTCCAGCGCAACGGTAGCGTTGCCGATCACGCTTTTCCCTGAGCCGGTTGGCCCGATGATGAGCATGACGCGCACACCGTCTACATACGCGTCCTGAAAGAACGGTGTCCGGGTGCGAGTCTCAAAGACATTCAGGTACTCGGAATCGAGGTCTTCCGAGTGAGGGTGGCCGATGTGTGGCGCGAACACGGAAGATAGCCGCGCATGGTGTTCTTCACTGAGCCACATCGGAAAGACATTGAACTTCCCATTGCCGGGGAACATGGCGTAAAACGCACAGAGATTGCCAAGCGTCTCCTCGATCACCTGCGCCCGCGCATCGACGAAGATCCGATGCACGGCAGGCGCAGCATCGCGTAGCTGTTCCGCGCTATTGGCGGCAAGCAGCAAGCGGAGCGAGTATTCACCTTGCGCCTTCTTGTCCAGTTCGCGGATGACGATGCTTAGATCATCGACGCTGCTGTTGGCGGCTTTTGCTCCCGCGCCTGTGTCGAGCGATGCGGTGTCGCGCCCGCTCATCACTCGGGTCAGCACACCGACTTTGAAAAACGAGATGAACTTCTCCTGCGCGTCGATCTCACTACGGGCCGCGGTGGTGGACTTGGGCCGCCATGTAGAGCACAGCACGCTATCGCAGTCGAGGGTCAGCAGGCCGGAGAAGAGGCAGGGCCTCGATGCCTCCGGCGTCGTCTTCAATGAGTACATCTGCACGTACCGTTTGCCCACGCGCAGATGATCGCTGTGCCATGCAACGGGATTGCTGACGATCTGCCGGTCTACGCCGGTATCGTCACGGAGCTGCGCCTGCGAAGCCCACTCTTCAAGGTTGAACAGATACGAAAAGAATTGGAATGTGCTGTTCTTATCCAGCGGGCGCAGTCCCAACATACCGCCGAGATGACCTTCCAGAATCGTTGCCGCCTTCTGAAGTTCCGCTAGCATCCGCGATGTGTCGGCGGAGTTCTCCTGCGGCTTGCGCTCGAATGCTTTCAGCTTGGGCGGCTCTAGCGTGAGGCACCAATGAAGATCAATGCGGCGAAAGGCTGCGGTCTTTTCAAGGAAGCCGAGACGGTCATCCACGAATACCTGTGTCACGGGATTGCTGTAGTTCTGTTGGCGCGGCAGTTCATAGCCGGACATGACGCGGGTGTACTGATACAGACACGAACCTTCGGGAAGGCCACGCAATGCGCCTTCAATCGAGCGCATCCGTGATTCAAGTTCCTGGTCGGTCAATCCCTCTTCGTCGATGCCTGACAGATGAAATAGGCATCCATAGCCGCCGCCTTTCAAGGCGAAGATGCTGGAGCCGATGAAGCGTGCAATCGGAACGATGCTGCACGCGGCTCCGGCCTTGGCGAACCACGGAACGAATTTGGCTTGCTCAGTATTTACGCGGGTCATAGTAGGACTTCTGGTTGAGGCTCAGGCCCCACAGTTGGAACATCTTTGGGTGTTTGCGAACGATGAGCCATGCGCTCACGGCGAGCGTGGGGAAGGCCACAATCGCCAAGAGACGAAACCCAACGAGGAAAACCGTTACGCAGACGAATACGATCGCCATCCATGCTGTAAGATCGAGACCAAGCTTGGCTCTCGGTCGATTCAGCGCTTGATTGATCGGTAACGGTTCTCCCCGCTTGGTCATGGGCGCACCTCACATGGACTGGCCGGTTAGAGAACCGATCCAGCCCGCGCCCCATCCCAGGACTCCGGCACCGAACAGAGCGCCGAAAAGCCCTGGAATCGCGTCCTGAAAGCGTCCACTCATCATGCGGATGCCCGCAAAAATGAGTCCTCCAAGGCAGATGACGGCTCCTGCGTACATGGCAAACGTCTTAAAAGTTCCCATCAACGTTTGCGCTCCTGAGAAGTCCATCGTTCCCTGTGCGTGAGCGACATTAGCAACGCCTGCGAGTGAGAGCGCAACGAGCGTCGGCCCCATCACATGCGCGGCACGGAGAAGTTTTCGAGCGATGAGTTGCACTCGCCGTCTGTGAGGCGAGCAATGAGAGTGGGCTTTGTTGCGGGGATTGACGACACTGCATTCGGAAGACATCGGCACCTCCATCGACTGGTCTCAGTCGGGAATATGCCGGAGCTTAGTGCCGATAATTTCTGGCCGTCCAATACTTCTTTGTTATGGGGTCATCTCTTTTCGAGATGGGGACGCTATTTGCGTTTGTCAGCGACCGCAAACAGGTCTATTTGATCGTCATTTTTCTCATGCGATGTCTTCGGTCTGGTTGCTCGAACACGAACGGATGCGACCGGCTTCTTTTCGGGTATCTCCGGCGATTGCCGGAAGCGATTCGTCAGCTCCTCAACGAACAAAGACAGCGCTGGATTCTCGTTGTCCGTCCGTAAGACAAGCGCAGTGTCGATGGTCCAATCCACACCCGCAATCGGCTTCGTTACAAGCCCATTCATCAGCGTGCGACCGGCGCGAATGAGCGAATAGCAGTGGCCTTCTCTTACCATCCATTGAACGTGCTCGATGTTCAGCGTCGGCTCGCAGGGACGGGGCGTAATCCCAATCTCAGCGAACATCTCCACGAGTCGGTTATAAGCGGTTGGATGATGTCTTTGATAGGTAAAGATACTGATCTTGTTGTCGAGGGACGATGGGGGCACGACCTCGTACTCCGCAAGAGGATCGGTGTTCCTCATGCAGACCACCAGAGGTTCGCGCTCAAGAACGTGTGCCTCTAGGTCATCTCCGACAACTGGCAAAGTAACGATAGCAGCGTCTAGTTTGTTGCTCTGAATCCGCTCGATGACCTGATCGGTATCGCCGCTTTCAGGAATCATCTCGCAGTCCGGCAGCACTTCCTTGTAGACCGCTGAAACGGAGTGCAACAGGGCCTTTTGAACAAAGGGTGAGAAGCCCAATCGCAACGGCTGAAGAGTTCCCGAATGGATGGCCTGCAACGTTTGGATGAATCGTGTTCGCGTCTTCAGGCTCGACTTCGCATAGTGGAACATCAGTCGGCCTTCTGCGGTCAGACTGTTGCCGTGCTCGCGGTCGAAGAGTGTGACATTCAGAATGTCCTCAAGCGCCCGAATCTGCGTGCTGACGGCAGATTGAGCAACATGAAGACGCGCGGCTGCCGCCGTGAAAGTCCCTGCCTCCACGACGGCTACAAAATATTTGAGAAGACGGAATTCGAGATGATCTTCGATGCTCATGCGGACCTCCGATGCTCGTCGGGTGGCGGGCGACCGCTTCCGGCTATGAGTGACGAAGGCACGCAATCATGCCGGGATAAAATTGTCAATCATGCCGAACCAAAACGTCAACTATCTCTTTGGCGAATACCCCATAAGCAAAACAGATGGCCCCATCTCTTAGAAGTATTGGACAGCGAGGCATAGAGATAAGAACGTAGTGGGGGAAGGCCGACTGTGGAGGCCCGGCGTGAATCTTATCGAAAAGCTGGAAGCACGAAGTGGTGCCATGAAGGTTGCGGAACTATGCGAGCTGCTTGGCGTGGACGACAAACACATCTATCGCATGGCTGCCCGTGGCTCGCTACCAAGTTTCCACGTTGGCGGTGCAATCCGTTTCGATCCGCAGGAGGTCGCCAAGTGGCTTCGGCTGAAGTACGGGCTTGACGATACTGCTGCGAAGCGACCACCTGAGCGTGTCAATGCTTCTCGTGGCGTCGGTGAACGCATTGCGTAGTCTCAGGATTCGATATTGCGAAGCGTCATCACTTGTTCACAAGTGATGACGCTTGAATCGGACTGTCTCTCCTGGCTTTAGTAAAAGCTCTCGCGGGTAAAAGCTTCATCGGGAAGTTGGGGAATGCGGTCGGAGAACTGTGTCAAAGAATCGAGCCATTCACGAACCTCTGCTGGCTTTCTCGACAACCGGGGCATCCTGTGCCGATGAGGGTATGCGCTCTCGATGATATTGGCCGCATAGACGGATGGCTCCATGCACTTTGTTTTAGCTTCGGCAAGGAGCTGAGCTTCGACTTCGGGCTTGAGTTCAATCTGAATCATCATCACTGCTTCAATTGCGAGTTTTAAGGTTTCAATCCGATAGGATCGACGTTGTTTCTAGCCTCGATCAATGCGGACGCTAGAGCAAACTCCTTGTCCAGTACCTCATATTCAGCGACGTACTTTGGATCTTCCTTCCATTCGCGGAAGGACTCTTCAGCCGGGATAAACTTGCGCTTCATTCGACCTCCTGCGGTTGAGTTTTACCTGCATTGTCCAAGTTTACGGTCTGGAGATACCGTAAAATCAAGGATGGCGCTTGTGAAGCCCGATATGAGCTTGAATCTCAATACTCTATGCGAAAAAATCCAGACCCTCAGTGCCGAGCAAATCAGCGAGGTGGAGGATTTCGTGGAATTTCTCCGCGTGCGGGGACAGGAACGGGAATTGACCCGTACTGGCGCAGCAGTGAGTGCTCCTGCGTTCGCGGCAGTCTGGAATAACCCGGAAGACGAAGCCTACGATTGAGAGGCATTCGTCATTTGGTAAATCATTGATTCTATGCGACATATCTAATCAAGTGATTGTTCCGTTGCGAGAATCCGCATTTTATGTTTGCATCGTTGGCCGGTGCTGAGGCATCATATGAATGTCGGGATATAAGTGCAGCGGCCTAATGGCCGTGGTTCCGACCCCGCCAGCAATGGTCTCCACGAGCGTAGGGATAAAAGAGGCGCATGGAACTCTGAAGCGGCTCTCCAAACGGAGAGCCGCTTCTCCTTTTAGGACCGGATTTTAATACCGTGCAGAGTGTTGTGCAGGATGATCCAGAATCGGATCGGCTTTCCTGTAGGGCGACTTGATTGATAGCCGGGATCACGGACGAATGCGGTTTCGACAATCATTTCCAGCTTGCCTTTGCCTAGCTTCTTCACCTTGAAAAAAATGTCGTACTCAATGGTCTGTCCGTCATCTGTGATGACCTCAACCGTGAAGAAATTTCTTCGGTTGCTGTTGTGATACGGCTTCCTGGTCGGAAGCGCCTGGATGATCTCAGGCAAACGCTTTGACAGCTCGTAGCGGCGAAAGTCGAAAAGACGCTCCTCATAGTCGTCTCCGGTATACACAAGTTGCTTGTCGTACACCTCACCGTCCTTCGGGCCTCGCGTAAAGCAGTGGGAAGTGAAGATTGTCTCTACGGTGTAGGTCTCGGCTGGCTTCTCTCCCTCAGCAGGCCGTTCAAACCGATACGTGCAGGGATGCAGGTGCGTGAGACCGTAGGTTCTCCCGTCGTGTTGAAATGATTTCCACTTCAATAAGGTGATCCTCTTTGCCGCACGACGCTACAAAGCGATGTAGCTCGAAGCGCAAAACTACCAGCTAATTTCCGCAATGCAATTCTAAGAGTTCATGACTCTGCATGTCCGGCGCAGGGAAAGCCACCTCGCGGGTGGCTTTTTGCATGGTGGCGTCAGCTACGCCACCATACTCGCCAGCTCACCGTTGTTGACCTTGTGCGCGGCATCTTTGGAACGGATGCCCTTGAGATAGACCATCGTGGATTTGATGTCGCGGTGTCCAAGCCATGCCTGCACGGTGCGGATGTCTACGCCGTCGCGCAGGTGATTGGTGGCGAAGGTATGCCGGAACTTGTGCAGGAAGAAATTCATGCAGTACGGACCTTCCGCGCACTTGTTGCCATGCTCGGTCACGCAGCGGCCACAGTTCAAACCGGCGCGTTCCGCGACGCGCTTCACCACCGTATCCATCTCGCTATCGGGATTGCCTCGGGTGTTGCCGAAGATGAGATCGTGAGGCCGGGCCTTCTTGCGTTCCTTCCTCTTCGTCAAACGCTCCATCAGAACATGCGGCAAGGGCACGATACGCTCCTCCCAATTCTTCGGAGTGAAGTCCCATTCCTTCTTGGCCGTGACGCGCACCAGATCGTGCTTGGAATCGAGATCAAGATATTCGACGTAGCGAATCTCCTGGTCGCGGAAGCCGGAGCCGAGGATGAACTTGAGCATGTCGGCCTCGTCTTCGGTCGCAACCTTGAACATGGCGGTTATCTCTTCCGGCTCATAGATCGGCCGGATGGTATCGACGAAGCTGGGCCAGTCGCCCTTTTCGAGCAGCCTCTCGCGGCCATGCCGTTTGAAGAGCTGGAGCACCGTCACCAGCTTGTCGTAGACGGTGCGTGCTCCCAAGCCCTGCTCGTAGCAGTACGTCATGAAGTCGATAGCGTCCTGCCGCGTTGCGTCCTCGGCATACTTCTTCTTGTACGCAGCCCGCAGGAGAACGTCGAGCGTGTAGCGATAGGTGAGAAAGGTCCGCTTCTTCCGCTGCATCTTGACGTACTTCAGATAGGCGTCGATGGCGTCGCCGATAGACGTCTTATCCGCAGCCACAGGCGGCGGCTCTGGCGCGGCAATGAGACCGTCACGGATGGCGGACAGTTCGAGCGCCTTGCGGCGTGCGGCGTCGATGGCTTCTTCTTTGGCGACGGGAGTGCGATAGCGGTGACCGCTCCGACCGCCGACGCGCCACTCGATGTAGTACGCGCCTTCCGGGTGCGTCTCGATCTGGCCGTTGACGCGCACACGGTCCTTGAGTCTGCCGTTCGCTTCAGGGACGACAGGAGCGAAACGCCATCCAGCAGCGGTTTTGATTTTCTTGATGAGGTTGACGCGCTCCGCGTAGTCGGGAGCATTGAGAAGAGTGCCGAGAGGCTTGGGAGCAGGCATCCATTGATCCTCCTCTGAGGCTTCATAGCCTAGCAGAATTGGGTCAGGGTGGACACCATCGTGGACACCAAGGAACTAAGTTGTTTGTTTTCTTAGTCTCGGTTAGAAGGCAGCGCTCTAACCAACTGAGCTACGTCCCCACTGGTGCGGCTCAACAGAATCGGAGCCGATGCAGTGTCGGAAGGATTGTCTGCGTCGTTCGCCTCTCGGTGCATCCGGCGTCCTACGCATCGTCCGCATGGCTGCAGACGCATGAGGCTGTCACCACCCCACTCGATTGAGTGTATCAGAGATTCCCGCCCACGAAAACTGGTTTCCTGCAGGCCAAAATTGCCGCAAACTTCCCGCGCACCCGGATGCAGGGCGCACGAACCGTTCCGGCGAAACCGTATCCGCCTCTCAGCCACCTGCCTGCGCCGAGCCTGCCAGCATGGAGCGGATGCCGCGCAGAGCCTGCCGTGTGCGCTCCTCGTTTTCAATCAGCGAAAACCGCACATGCCCGTCGCCATATTCCCCAAATCCGATGCCCGGACTCACGGCCACCTTGGCCTCTGTCAGCAGCCGTTTGCTGAACTCCAGCGAACCCAGGGCCCGGAACGGCTCCGGAATGCGTGCCCACACAAACATCGTTGCCCGTGGCAGTGCCACCTGCCAGCCAATCCGGTTCAGGCCCTCCACCAGCACATCGCGCCGTTTGCGATAGGTCTCGCAAATCTCCGTCACACAATCCTGCGGCCCTTCCAGTGCCAGAATCGACGCCACCTGAATCGGTGTAAAGGTTCCGTAATCAAAGTAGCTTTTCAGCCGTCCCAGCGCTGCCACCAGCGTCGGATTGCCCACCATGAAGCCCACCCGCCAGCCCGGCATGTTGTAGCTCTTCGAGAGCGTAAAAAACTCAACCGCCACGTCCTTGGCGCCCGGCACCTGCATCACGCTCGGCGGCTTGTACCCATCAAACGCAATATCGGCATACGCCAGGTCGTGGATCAGGTAGAAGCCATACTCCCGCGCCAGCTCCACCAGCCGCGCCAGGAACGGCAGCTCCACGCACTCGGTCGTCGGATTGGAAGGAAAGTTCACAATCAGCGCACGCGGCCGCGGCATCATCCTCGGGATCAGGTTCTCCAGCTCCGCCAGAAACTGTTCCTTGTTCTGCACCGGCACGCTCACCACATGGGCCCCTGCAATTGCCGGACCATAAATATGGATCGGGTAGCTCGGATTCGGCACCACCACCGTGTCATTGGCATCCAGAATCGCCAGGCACAGGTGCGAGATTCCCTCCTTCGAGCCAATCGTCACAATCGCCTCGCGATCCGGGTCCAGATCCACCCCATACCGCGTCTGGTACCAGTTCACAATCGCCCGGCGCAGCCGCGGAATTCCCTTCGAGACCGAGTAGCGATGCGTCACCGGCTTCTGGGCCGCCTCCACCATCTTGTCCACAATATGCCGCGGCGTCGCCCCATCCGGATTCCCCATCCCGAAGTCGATAATGTCCTCGCCGCGTCTCCGCGCGCTCACCTTCATCTCGCCCGTAATATTGAAAACATAGGGCGGCAGGCGTTTGATCCGGCTGAATTCGCTCATGGCATTATCCTAGCCCAGCGCCTCGCGTTTTTCCCGCATCCAATCGAACAGATGGACTCTTCCCGGCAAACACTGCTTCCCCATCCCGATGCGCCGTACAATCAGAGTGTGCTGCTGCGGGAGATTCCCACCTCAAACGCGCCGTCTTTCCCTGCCGCCACCGCCCAACCCAGCCCCGGCCGACTGCTCATCTGGTGGCATCTCACCAGCCTGGACGCTCCCACCGTCGCCGTCTGCTGGTGCCTGGCGCTGGCCCGCGTCACCCATGTCCATCTGCCGCTCTGGGTCCCGGTCGCGCTCGGCCTTGGCACCTGGTCCATCTACCTCGGCGATCGCCTGATGGACGCCAAGCGCGCCCTGGCCCCGCTGCGCCAGCGCCACTGGTTCCACTGGAAGCACCGCCAGATCCTGCTGCCCGCCGCCATTCTCAGCCTCGCCGTTGCCCTCGCGCTGGTCCTGCGCCGCATGCCGCCCGCCATCCGCGACCGCGATGCGCTGCTGGCCCTGGCCGCCGCCGTCTACTTCCTCGCAATTCACAGCCGCAGCGCAGCGTCAGACCCCATGGAATCCCTCCACTTTGCCGATGACGACGCTGCCGCTGCACCAGCCTCCCATCCAGCCGCCCATCCAGCCGCCCAGGCAGCCGCGCCATCGCTGTCCAGCCGAGTGTTGCCCAGTCAAGCGTTGCCCAGCCAAGCGCAGCCGTCAGCTATCCGCCGCCTCCGCCGCCTCTTCACCAAGGAAACCTTCGTCGGGCTCATCTTTGCCCTGGTCTGCGCGGCTCCTGCGGCCACGCGTGCCGCCGGCGGCTACGCCGTGCTCGTCGCGCCCGTCGCGGCCTGCTTCCTGCTCGCATGGCTCAACTGCTGGCTCATCGAGCGCTGGGATGCAGGCCGCAGCGGCGGCTACCTGCGCCAGCTCGCGCTGGCCGCTGCCGCGTCCCTGGCTGCCCTGCTGGCTTTTCTTGGCCACTCCGGCGCTGCCGGCTGGTTTCTCGTCGCCATGGCAGCCAGCGCCCTGCTGCTGGCCTGGCTGGAGCGCCATCGGCTCCGTCTCGGTGCGCTCGTCCTGCGTGCCGCCGCCGACCTCGTCCTGCTCACGCCGCTGATTTTGCTGCTGGGGCGACCGGGCCTGTGACCGCTCCCGTCGGCACTGCGCCCAACTTCAACCGCCTCGCTGCGCCCTATCGCTGGATGGAGTACCTCAGCTTTGGTCCGGCGCTGGAGCGCTGCCGCTTCCACTTTCTTTCGCGCCTGGCCCACTGCCGCAGCGGGCTGGTCCTCGGCGATGGCGATGGCCGCTTCACCGCGCGCCTGCTGGCCGCTTACCCGGACCTCCGCGTCCATGCCATCGACGGCAGTCCGGCCATGCTGGCCGCGCTCCGCCGCCGCGTGGCCGCTGCGGACGCCACGCACCGGCTCACCACCGAAACGACCGATCTGCGCCTCTGGAGCGCACCCTCCGCCCCACCCAACCCATCCCTGCCCTTACCCCCGACTGCATCGCCACCCATTTCTTCCTCGACTGCCTGACCACCCTGGAAGTCGCCCGGCTCGCCCGCTCCCTGAGTGCGCTCGCTGCGCCCGGCTGCCTCTGGGTCGTCTCCGAGTTTGCCATCCCGGCCCGCGGCTGGATGCGACCGCTGGCCGCAGCCCTCGTTGCCGCGCTCTATCGCGCCTTCGGCTGGCTCACCGGACTCCAGCCGCAGCAGTTGCCCGACCACCCAACAGCACTGGCCGCCTCCGGATGGCACTGCATCCAGCGCCACCGCCATCTCGGCGGACTGCTTGTCAGCGAGCTCTGGCAGCTCCGCTGATTCATCCCCACAAAATCGATTTCCGCCCTCACGACGATTCCCGCTTTCCCTCCATCCTGCATCTCAGGTATGGTAAGGGCGAGCGCACTTTTGCACCCCCGATGAACAGGGAGATTTTCACCATGCCTGAAGCGATCCTCGACACCGCCGCCTCGCAGCCAGCATCGGCCGCCCAATCGGTCATCGGCAAGCCCACGCCGCGCATCGACGGCCCCCTGAAGACCACCGGAACCGCGCAATACGCCGCCGACTACCACTTTCCCGGTCTGGTCTATGCCTGGCCGGTGGCCAGCACCATCGGCAGCGGCGAAATCCTCGCCATCGACGCCGCAAAGGCGCAAAAGATGCCCGGCGTCCTGCTGGTTCTCCATCACGGCAACATCGCCTCGCTCTACCACGTCGGCCCCGGCAGCTACAGCGGTCGCGCCGGCGAATCCCGCCCCCTCTTTGCCGACAACATCGTCCGCTACTACGGCCAGTACGTCGCCATGGTTGTGGCCGAGACCCTCGAGCAGGCCCAGGCAGCCGCTGCCGCCGTCCACGTCTCCTACCAGGCGCAAACGCCCAACGTCTCCACCGAACTCAACGATCCCCAGACCGAAGAGCTCCCGCTGCACACCGAGAGCAAGCGCGGCAACGTCGAAACCGCCTTCGCCTCGGCTCCGGTGCAGATCGATGCCACCTACGTCACGCCCACCGTCACCCACAATCCCATGGAGATGCACGGCACCGTCGCCGTCTGGGACGGGCACCGCTTCACCCTCTACGAATCCTCCCAGGGCGTCGTCAATCACCTCAACGTCATGGCGGAGATGCTCGGCGTCCCGCGGGAAAACATCCAGGTCATCAGCCGCTTCATGGGCTCCGGCTTCGGCGGCAAGCTCTTTCCCTGGCCCCACTCCCTGATGGCCGCCATCGCCAGCCGCCAGCTCGTTCGCCCGGTCAAGGTTTACGTCCCGCGCGACCTCATGTTCACCGCCGTCGGCCACCGTCCGGAGACCCAGCAGCGCATCCGCATCGGCGCACAAAAGGACGGAAAGCTCGTCAGCCTGCATCAGGACTACCGCAACCACACCTCGCTCGGCGACGACTTCCGCGAGAACTGCGGCGAGGCCACCCCATTCCTCTACAGCACTCCCAACCTGCTCGTCACCTCAGCACTCGTCCGCCGCAACGTCGGCGCTCCCACCCCCATGCGCGGACCCGGAGCCGTTCCCGGCCTCTTTGCCGTCGAATCCGCCATGGATGAGCTGGCCGTCCAGCTTGGCATGGACCCGGTCGAGCTGCGCCTCAAGAATGACACCCTCATCGACGAGAGCACCGGCAAGCCATTCTCCTCGCGTCATTACAAGGAGTGCCTGCAGGTCGGTGCCGAGCACTTCGGCTGGAGCAGGCGCACCGCCGCCGTTGGCTCCATGAAGCAGGGCGACCTCATCCTTGGCTGGGGTGTGGCCGGAGCCAGTTGGGGAGCCTTCCGCGGCGGCGCACAGGCACAGGTCTCGCTCCACGACGATGGCTCCGTCCGGGCCAGTTGTGCCACCCAGGACGTCGGCACCGGAACCTACACCATCTTCGCCCAGGTCCTCAATGACAAGACCGGCCTGCCGCTCAACCGCATTCAGGTCGTTCTCGGAGACAGCTCGCTGATCCCCGGTCCCACCTCCGGCGGCTCCGTCGTCACCGCCACCATCACCCCGGCCATTGCCGACGGAGCAGAAAAGGCCATGCGCGCCATGCTGGAGCTGGCCTCCAGCACACCCGGCTCGCCCTTCCACGGCAAGCCCGTCAGCTCCCTGGCCTTCACCGACGGCATGGTCCACATTCACACCCAGCCTGCCGGCTCCGGCCAGCCCTTTCAGCAGTTGCTCCGCCTGGCCAACGTCGAAGCTGTCCACGGTGCCGGCCAGTCTGACCCGCTCTACGCCCTGCCGCAGGCCCGCAAATACTCCACCCACTCCTTCGGCGTCCATTTTGCCGAGGTCACCTGGGATCCCGGCATCGCCCGCCTGCGCGTCAGCCGCATTGTCTCCGTCATCGATGCCGGTCGCATCCTCAACCCCAAGGCCGGTGCCAACCAGATCATGGGTGCCGCCGTCATGGGCATCGGCATGGCGCTCTTCGAGTCCACCCAGTACGAGCCCAACAACGCGCATCCCATCAACAACAACTTCGCCGACTACATCGTCACCACCCCCGCCGACAGC
>JAJZHR010000344.1 GCA_021810815.1 Acidobacteriota bacterium
CACCGCTCGGAGCCGGAATCCAGGTGCCCCACGTCCCGCTTTTGGGACGTGGGATGCCACGGAAGCTGAAGAAATGCAGAAGCTCAAGTTGCGGAAGCCACATCCTCTCCGCAGCTTCATCGCCTCGGGGTGGGATATTGCGCGCCATGCTGCGCGACGGTCTTCGCCCGCCACGCCCTCTGCTTTTCTGTCACAATAACCACGTGACGCGCCTGCTGCCCATTCTCGCGCTCCTGCTCGCGACTCCGATCCTGCCAGCCGGACAAAGTAGCAGTGCGCCCCCCACCATCTCGCTCGACAGCCTGCCCGGCAACGGCCCGGCGCTGCTTCTATTCGACGCCAATGCTGGCGGTTCACATTTCCGCAGCCAGTGGAGCGCACTCACACACGATGCCGCTGAACTGGGCGAACTAACGGTCATCCCCATCCTCAGCGAGAGCTCCGTCCCTCTGCCACCGTCGCACGGCCTCAAGGTCGCGACTCTCAACGATGTAGACGCCGCCAACGCCCGCAGCTTATTCCACTGCTCCAGCACCTCATTCTGCGTTGTGCTGCTGGGCAAAGACGGCAGGCCCATTCAGATCGGCGACAGCGTAACCACTTCGAGCCTGATGAAGGCCATCAATCCACCTCCGACGCAACTGGAGAGGGCGATTACGGAGGGGCAGAACTCCGTCTATCGCACGCTCATCGCCGGCCCGTCAGCGAACCCCTTCACCCTGGCGGATCTGCTCGACGCAGGACGCCCTTTGCTGATCTTTGCCCAGAGCGCAGCCGACCCCGCCTTCCAGGCTCAATGGACCACCCTGACGCAGCATGTGCCGGACCTGGTCGGCCGCAGCGTTGTTGCCATTCCGGTGTTCGTCATCCGAAGCCCCGCTCTTCCGCCCGCTCACGGACTGCCCGTGAAGACGCTCGACGATGTGAACAACACCAAGGCGCGCAACGATTTCTCCTGCGGCCCCGCGTCGTTCTGCGTCATCCTGCTGGACATGGCGGACAAGACGCTGCTGAGTTCGAACAGCCCGGTTTCCATTGGGCAGATTATCGCCGCAATCGGCCCCATGCAGCAGACCCCGGCGGGGCCATAAATCCACGATGCCGAGCGCATGGATTTCGCCGCATCGAATACCGCGGACCGATCATCCAAGGAGGTCTGGAAGTCATCCAAACGGCCTGAGTTTATCCAAGGAGCGGCCCGGATCAACCATAGCCAGATTGAGAGCCTTTCAAGTCCGCCATACATCCCGCTTCCGAAGGCCATTGTCCCGTGCCCATGCCAATCACCGACAGCCTATCTCTGATCGCATCCCCTATCGCAGGCCCGCCAGCGCACCCCACGCCCGTACCTGAAATCATTGCCGCTCTGCGCCGTGTCGCACCGCTCGACGGTCTGACTGATGCCGAGTACGAGTGGCTCGCGACCCACGGCACCGAGCGCACCGCACAGGCAGGTGCGCGCGTCTTCAGCGGCGGCGCGCCGGTCTCCGCCATGACCATCATCCTGAAGGGCGAGATCCACGTACGCCGCGACCAGGGAGGCCCAATGGCCCTCTTCATCGGCCGCTCGGGGCAGATCACCGGACTGCTGCCCTTTTCGCGAATGAAAGCCTCTGGCGGCATGGGCTACGCTGCGTCCGACACATGGGTCATCGACATCGGGAAGAATCTGTTTCCCGAGATGCTGGCCGCAATTCCATCCATGGCACAACGCTGCGTCAGCATCCTGCTGGATCGCACCCGCGAAGTGACGCGCATGGAGCAGCAGGCTGAAAAGCTCGCCGCACTCGGCAAGCTGGCCGGCAATCTGTCCCACGAGCTCAATAATCCAGCTTCGGCAGCGCAGCGCAGCGCCTCCAGCCTGATGCGCGAACTCCGCACCTATGGAGCCCAGAAATACCAGCTTGGCAGCCTGTGCTTCTCCCCCGAGCAGGCCGGTCGCTACCGCGCCTGGGAGGCCGATGTCAGAAGCACCCTCGCCGCTCCCTCCGTCGGCCTCGGTCTTCCCGCCACCATGGACCAGAACGACCGCGAAGAAGGCATCACCCGCTGGCTGCAGCAGCACACAGTCGGCAATCCGTGGACAATTGCTCCCACACTGGCGGAAGCCGGCGTCACCGTCGATCAGCTGAACTCGCTGGCGTCATTTGCCGACGACACGGTCATCGCCGTAGCTCTCGCAGCCTTCGCCTCTGCCCTCCGCGCCGAACGCATGACCGAAGCCATGCTGGAGTCCACAGCGCGCATCTTCGAGCTGATCCGGGCCATCAAGGACTACTCCTACATGGACCAGGCGCCTATCCAGGAGATCGATCTCGCCAACGGGCTGGACAACACGCTCAGCATGTTCGCGTCGCGGCTGGCGGAGGTCGCCATCGAGCGCGACTACGACCCCGAGCTGCCCTGCATCAGCGTCTACGGCAGCGAGTTGAACCAAGTGTGGACAGCCATCATCGAGAACGCGCTGGAAGCGATGGAAGGCTTGCCCGATGCGAAACTACGCCTCAAGACGAAGATCTCAGGAGATATGGCTCTGATAGAGATATGGGACGCCGGGCCAGGCATACCCGCAGCCCTGCAAAGCCGCATTTTCGAGCCTTTCTTCACCACCAAGCCGCCTGGAAAAGGGCTCGGTCTGGGCCTGGACGCCGCCAACCGCATCGTCCAGAAGCATCGCGGCTTCATCCGCGTGGAATCCCGACCGGGCGCAACCTGCTTCCAGGTGCGGCTGCCGCTCAACCAGCTCCAGGCGTACTGACGCAGTCCAGGCCTGCTGACGCGATTCCTCAGCAGGGCGCGCTCCGCAAAAAGGAAAAGGCCGCCGAAGCAGCCCTTCCTCGGACCTTCTCAAAATTGGGAGCGACTACTTCTCCACCTCAACCCCACGCCAGAAGGCCACATGGTTCTTGATGTTCCGCGCCGCCGGCTTCGGATCTGGATAATACCAGGCTGCGTCCGGGTTCTCCTGCCCGTCCGCCACCACGGTGTAGTACCGCGCCTGCCCCTTCCATGGACAGGTGGAGGACGTTGAGCTCGCTTTGAAAAACTCCCGCTTCAAGCTGCTTTCGGGAAAGTAAATGTTCCCTTCCACTGTCTGAACCGCATCACTCTCCGCCAACAGATGGCCGTTCCATGTTGCCTTTGCCATAGCTTCCGTTCGCCTTTCAAAAAAACTCAATGAGCCGCCGCTTTGGCTCGAGATAGGTTCCACACCGCGGCTGGCTTGATCTCGGGTATTCTTTCGGTTTCGCCGAGAATGGCCCTCCCCATACGGCCGCAATCTGGAACTAAGCACAGCCGCACGGTGGCGAGTACGGCCCCTGAATTCCAAGGCCGCTCCCGTCACCGCGCTGAATTTCCGAGTCCGTAGTTGCCCTACTTCCCCGTTGTTGCTCTATTTCATCGATCCCATCGAGCTGTCGGACCCACTCTTGTCGGCCACCATCGTCACCTTGGTGATGTGCATGGTCTTGGCGGAGGCGTCTTCAGTCGCCTTCACTTTGACATTGTGACCAGCGTGGTCAGCTACCGATTCGGGGTTGTCAATGGCCCATACCGCCTGGGTCGCAGAATCCACAAATACGGGCTTTTCACCGCCGGCAATGCACTTCTTCGCGCAGGCCGAACCCGCAGCGCTA
>JAJZHR010000345.1 GCA_021810815.1 Acidobacteriota bacterium
GAACATCCTCCATCAGTTGGCTCCAGTCCAGCCTCCAGCTCCAGTTGCCCTCGGACTTCGCGGGCACATTCATGCGCCCCTCGCTGCCCAGGCCGATCACGTCCTGCATGGGGAAAATGCACAGGTCGGCGACCGATGCGGCCGCGGCGCGAATCATCGCCCACACAATCTCATAGTCTTCCTCGATCGGCCGCAGGTAGCTCTGCACCGCCGCCCGCTCCGCCCCGGTCACGCCCGTGCGCCACCATCCCAGCGTCGTGTCGTTGTCGTGCGTTCCCGTATAGGCGACCGTGTTCGGCACATAGGAGTGCGGCAGATACATGTGCGACGCTCGATCGCCAAATCCAAACTGAAGAATGCGCATGCCGGGGAAGCTGAACCTTTCCCGCAGCTCGTTCACCTCCGGCGTAATCAGGCCAAGGTCTTCGGCCACGAACGGCAGCTCGCCCAGAACTTCCTTCAGCCGCTGGAACAGCTCCGCTCCGGGGCAGGTGATCCAGGTGCCGTTGACGGCGGTCTCGTCCTCTGCCGGAATCGACCAGTAAGCCTCGAAGCCGCGGAAGTGGTCGAGCCGGATCACATCGTACAACTGCAGCGCGCGCCGGATGCGCGCCACCCACCAGTCGAACTTGCGCTCCACCAGCAGGCCCCAGCGGTAGAGCGGATTGCCCCAGCGCTGTCCCGTCTCGCTGAAGTAATCGGGCGGAACGCCGGAGACGCGGATGGGGTTGCGCTGCTCGTCCAGCTCGAACATCTCCGGATGCGTCCACACGTCGCAACTGTCGTAGTTCACAAAGATGGCGACGTCGCCCATCACCTGGATGTCGCGCTCGGCGCAGTAGTGGCGCAGGGCGCACCACTGCTCGTTGAAGAAGAACTGGATGGCCTGCTCCACCGCCAGCTCGCGCGAACGCTCCTGCCGCAGCCTGCTCATCGCCTCCGGGCGGCGAAAGGTGAAGTCGTCCGGCCAGGTGTTCCATGCGTTGGTCTTGAACTCGCGGCGCAGCACGTTATAGACCGCGTAATCGTCCAGCCACGCCGTCTGCTGCCTACAGAAAAGCTCGAATTTCTGACGCTCCGCAGGCTCTGCGCGATCCAGAAAATTTGCCGCCGCCTGCTCCAGCAGAGGCATCTTCACGCGCTCCGCCTCATTGAAGTCTGCGGCCCCATGAGCCGGCGGAAGATCGTTCAACTGGTCCCGCGCGATCCATCCCTGCTCCGCCAGACGCTCCAGGCTGATCAGCAGAGGATTGCCAGCGAACGCCGACAGAGCGGCGTACGGCGAGTTGCCAAAGCCCGTAGGGCTCAGCGGCAGCACCTGCCACATGCGCTGCTTCGAGTGGGCCAGAAAATCGGCGAACGCATAGGCAGCAGGCCCAAAATCGCCGATGCCGCCCAGCGAAGGGAGCGACGTAATGTGCAGCAGAATCCCGGAAGAGCGCGCAAGTGCCATGACTCTTATTATGCGGCTATAAACGCTCCGGTTGTATTCGGGCATTTCCGCATAGACATAGCCCATCTTAGGCATGGATAGAGCCCGCCTTAGAAGGGGCACGGCAAAAGTTGTCATCCTGAACGAAGCGAAGGACCTTGCGGTTCGCAGGGGCTGCCCACAAGGCGGGTTCCGTATCCCGTTCATCGCAAGCTGCATCGCGATAAGCGGGATACGGAACCCCAAGCAGGAAAAGCCCGGAGCATCTGCTCCGGGCTTTCCCTGCTTCCTGTTCCCTGCTTCTACTGGCCTGGAAGCCCGACCGGCTCGCCAGTGCCGAGCGCCGTCTGCGCCTTCTTGCTGTAGCGCACGCTGCCGCCCTTCTCATACCTCTCCGTCAGGCTGCTGACGAACACCGCGAACATCTCCTCGCGGCGGCTGTTCAGCACCTGGTCGCGCGTAGCATCCAGGTTCTTGGCGATGTCCTCCGGCGTCGGCTCCTGCTTGTCCACCACGCTCAGAACAACTCCCGTTCGGCCATTGTTGATGGGATTGCTGACCTGCCCCTTGGCGAGCGTGAAGGCAACTGCCCCCGGCCCGCTCATCGCGCCGAGATCCGGCACCTGGCCGTCCTGGCCCACCAGATCGCTGGTCTTGAACGTCGCTCCCAGCTCCGCCGCCGCCTTCTTCAGGTCATTCAGCACCTTGGCGCGGTCGGCGAGGGCGTTGGTCTTTTGCACCAGAAGCTGCGGCGTCTGCTGCGCGCGGTAGTCGTCCAGAACATGCGACTTGTACGTCGCGAAGTCCGGCGCATGCGCTGCCTGGATATCGTCCACCTGGAACACTGCGAAACCCTCGCCCGTCGATGCGAACTGCGGAGCAGCTCCCTTCGGCGTAGCGAACGCTTTGGTCAGCAGAGCCGTGCCGTCCGGCAGACCGGCGACCACCGATCCCTGCGGCAGAAAGTCCGTCGTGACCAGTTGAAGGTGGTTGGCTGCGGCCGTCTGCTGCAGGCCCGTCTTCTGCGCCTGCGTGGCAAGCTGCTGCGCGAAGTTCTGCTCTGCCTGGCCCAGCTTCTCCTGCAACAGCAAAGGCTCAATCTGGCTGCGAACCTCCGCCAGCGACTTGGTGTGCGCGGCCTGCTTCTCCTCCACCTGCAGGATGTGGTAGCCGAACTGCGTCTTGATCACCGGAGAGGTCTGGCCGACGTTCAGCGAGAAAGCTTCCTTGTCGAACTCGGGAACGGTCTTGCCGCGCTCCAGGAATCCGAGTTCGCCGCCAGCATCCTTGCTGCCCGGATCGTCGGAGTTCTTCTTCGCCAGCTCGGCGAAGTTCGCTCCGCCCTTGATCTGCTGCAGCAGATCCTCAGCCCTCTTCTTCGCTGCCGCGTCCACTGAAGCGGGCGCTCCCTGCGGAACCGCGATCAGAATGTGCCGGACCCGCACCGCTTCCTTCACCTGGTAGTCGGCCTGGTGCTGGTTGTAATACTGCTGCACCTCCGCGTCCGTCACCTTGGGCGCGCCGCCGGGAAGGTTGTTGGCGTCGAATGCGATGTAGGAGATCTTGCGCGTCTCCGGAACAGCATTCGCATAGCGAGCCGCGTTCGTCTTGAAGAACTTCTGCAACTCCTCGTCGGAGGGGTTGATGGTCTTGCTCAGGTCGTCGGCGGAGATCACCGCGTAGTCGAACTTCACCTTCGTTCCCTGCTTCATGTACGCCGCGCGCACATCCTTGTCAGAGACGTCGATGCCGCCGGTCACCATCGACTGCAGGCGGTTGATCTCCATCTCGATCTTCACCTGCTTCTCGAACTCAGCCTTGGAGATGCCGAACTGGTTCTGGACAAAATTGGCGTAGGCGTCGTCGCCAATGTATTTGCCGTCCGGGAAAAGCACCTCGGCAAACGCTCCGTGCTGCAACTCGCTGCGCAGAGCGTCGTCCGTCACGCCAAGGCCAAGGCGATCCGCCTCCTGCACCAGAATCGCCCTCTGCACCAGCGCCTGCGCGGCGCGGGGAAGAATGTACGGCATCACGAAATCCGGCAGCTTCTGCTGCGCCAGCATGCGCTGCGCGGTCTGCTGCACCTCGAGCGTCTTGATATCCGTGCTGGGGCCGAAGACGCGGCCCAGGGGGCCAGTGCTATGCACCGTCGCGTAGACATCGGTGTTCGCTCCTCCGGTATCGAAAATACCCGGAACC
>JAJZHR010000012.1 GCA_021810815.1 Acidobacteriota bacterium
AAATACGATATGTTCAATCCGTCGCCTCAGCAGCTCATGGAGCGGGCAAAGGAATTGAGCTTGCTGCATCCTCTTGACCTGGATGCTGTAGCCCGGCAGTTCGCTTCGCTCGCACAGAATGCGGGTCGTGGAAGCCAGCAGGCCGGGCCGGAGCTGCTCGTCGATTTTACATAGGCTGAAATGCCTGGGCGTGGCTCAATGTCCGAATTGCTGAGCGACCGATGTCGATCTGTTCGGTCGTTGCACGCGCGCGTTCCCGACAGCTTCGGGACGTGGACTCCTCGCTGCTGATTCCCGCTTCGAACCCTGAATCGCAAGTAGCAAGAATTGCGGGCCGAGTATTTGTCAGATTCGAAGCTGCAAGGGCGCTGCCGCCATTCGAATCGCAGAAACGATGGCCCGGAGGAATCTGAATCTTCCATCCAAAGGATGATCTGAGTACCCATACAAGTGTTGAGGACATATCCGGACGCGGCGTGTAACTTCCACTAGTTCCTGGAAAATGGTCTTCGAGGTGGCGATGAGACTGAACCCTGCCGGACGATCCTCGGCTGCTTCCTCTTCGGGGATAGCGAAGAGAGGCTGCCTGCATGACTGAGTGTGCCCTGAGTGCGAATACGTCTTGCTACGCGGGCTGGCTGGCAACACTCCCTGCATGCGCGTGCGCAACGGTCGGCTTCGCAGCGATGGTGCCATCCGCTGCCAGCCTCTTTCTTGCGCCGCAGCGCCATGCATCTCCCTGAAGCAGGCCCGATCATCGAGCCCGCGACCGAACGCGCACGGTAAACGCAACCAATATTTGCAAATTAGCCAGCCTTGAGGAGCGATCATGCCGCACATCAACCTTCCCAGCCTTCCCGGAATCCGTGGCCCCATGGCTTTCCGCCCAGAGACATCCAAACCACTCAATGAACTCGTAGAGGTGCTGCTGCGCCATCCGAACTCGCTAACGCCCGGAGAGCGCGAACTCATCGCCACCTACGTGTCCTCGCTGAACAACTGCCATTATTGCCAGTCCGTTCATGGTGCCATTGCTGCGGCGCACCTCGATGGAAACGAAGATCTCGTCCAGTGCGTCAAGCAGGACTTCCATTCTGCCGAAATCTCTCCGAAGCTCAAAGCGCTGCTGAGGATCGCCGGAATGGTGCAGCAGGACGGAAAGAAGGTCACAGCGCAGGACGTGCAGGCCGCACGCAACGAGGGCGCTACTGACCTTGAGATTCACGATACCGTCCTCATCGCTGCCGCCTTCTGCATGTACAACCGTTACGTTGATGGGCTTGCGACTGTGCAGCCGCACGATCCCGAACTCTATCGCGAGCGTGGCAAGATGGTTGCGCGCGATGGTTATGTCGCCGCCAATCTCGCCAACGTCATCAACCCACCTGCCGCCGCGTCCGTCACGAGCTAGTACGACCCGCACTGCTCGACGTTTGCGAACTCCATGCTTTCCACCTGGCGCGCGTAAAAGGCGCTCGTAAAAGCCGCTGGCTGGCAACTCGCCAAACCTGGCTGGCTCAGGATATCCCCGTCACCAACGCTGGCAGACCTGGCAACACACTGTGGTGTGACGTAGGTCACAGCTTTGCGGTTTGCGTATCCATAGAGTCCTCGCATCGGTATTTGCGTGCGAGCGACCCTGTGTGACCGAAAAGTGGAATTCGGGAGCGGCAGCGGTGTGGCCGGGCGTCCATGCGGGGGCGATGAGGAGATGGCGATGAAGCGGATGCTGGCAGCGGCAGCGGCGGTGATCCTGGTTGCGGGCGCGAGCGGAGCTCGCCGCGGCGCAGACCAGGATGGAGGCGGGACGACGTCAGCCGTTGCTGCGGACGCGGGCGGGGCCAGGTCGTTTCTGGGCGCAGCTCCGCTTGCGGCACCGGCGATCACGGTGGATTCGCCGGTGGAGGGAACGATCTTTCCGCCCGATCTGGCGCCGCCGCTCTTCGCCTGGCGCGATACGAATCCAGCCGCGACGGTGTGGCGGATTGAAGTGGCGTTTGGGGAACATGCCCGGCACGTGCAGGTGTGGTCGGCGGGAGAGAAGATGCAGATCCGCCCGGTGGACGCAAGCCTGGTGGGCTACGTTCCACCGACGCTGACACCGCAGCAGGCCGCGGCACACACCTGGCGTCCCGATGCGAAGACCTGGGCCGAAATCAAGAAGCACTCCGTCAAGCAGGCAGCGACGGTGATTGTGACCGGATATCCAGGCGAGCATGGCAGCAAGCCGGTCTCCCGCGGGCAGACCACGCTGCAGACCTCGCAGGACCCGGTAGGAGCTCCGATTTTCTATCGCGATGTGCCGCTGCTGCCTCCGCCGGCGGACGCCGGGGAGCGTGGCGTCATTAAGCCCCTGCCCGATTCCGTGTTGCCGAAGATCAAGTGGCGGCTGCGCAACGTAAGCGAGACGGAGAGCAGGACCGTGATGGAGGGGCTGCCGACCTGCGCCAATTGCCATTCGATTTCGCGGGATGGCAAGACGATGGGAATTGACGTGGACGGGCCGGAGAACGACAAGGGCCTCTACGCGATGATCCCTCTCAAAAAGATCAGCACGATCAGCAACGACTACGTGATCCACTGGAGCGCATTCTCTGAGGAGCGCGCGCAGAAGCGGTTCGGCTTCATGTCGCAGATTTCGCCCGACGGCAAGAATGTAGTGACGTCGATCGATGTGCCGCATGCGCACGGAACGCGGGTGGTGGACCGCCTGTACAACGGCTTCTACAACAACTATGGCTTTGGGCAGGTCTTCTATCCCACGCGGGGCGTGCTCGGCTGGTACAGCAAAGACACGGGCAAGCTGGCGCCTCTGCCGGGCGCGGATGATCCCAACTTCGTGCAGACCGCAGGCTTCTGGAGCCCGGATGGAAAGTACATCGTCTTCTCGCGCGCAGTGGCGAGAGACCCGTATGTGGCGGGACAGCCGCGCTCCACCTATGCCAACTCTCCCGACGAGACCCAGATCCAGTACGACCTCTACAGGATTCCGTTCAACGACGGCAAAGGGGGAACACCAGAGAGGATCGTGGGCGCGTCGGAGAATGGCATGAGCAACGACTTTCCGAAGGTGTCGCCCGACGGCAAGTGGATTGTGTTCGTCCAGAACAAGAACGGGCTGCTGATGCGGCCGGACAGCAAACTGTATATTGTGCCGTTCGAGGGAGGCGCTGCGAGGCCGCTGCGCTCCAACCAGCCGGTGATGAATTCATGGCACAGCTTTTCGCCCAACGGGCGCTGGCTGGTCTTTTCGTCGAAGACGCCGTCGCTCTATACGCAGATGTATCTGACGCACATGGATGGCGATGGCACTTCCAGTCCGGCGGTGCTGGTGGAGAATGCGACGGCCTCCAACCGCGCGGTGAATATTCCCGAGTTCATGAACATTGCGCCGGATGGATTGGAGCGCATCGATACGCCTGCGATTGATTTCTACAAGATGTTTGACACAGCGGTGCAACTGGCCGACAAGCACCAATACGACGCAGCCGTTCCTGCGTGGAAGAAAGCCCTGGAGATGGACCCGAGCGACTCGCGCGCCCACAACAATCTGGGGATTGCGTTGACGGCTTCGGGCAAGAGCTCTGAGGCGATCAGCGAATACAAGGCTTCGCTGGCCCTGAATGACGCCAGTTCGCAGACGCAGAACAACCTCGGCAGCGCGCTGGCGGAAGAGGGGAATCTGGAGGAGGCGATTCCCCATTTGCGGAAGGCAGTGGAGTTGAACCCGGACAATGCGGAGGCCCACGTGAACCTGGGCAATGCGCTGGCCTCCAGGGGCGGCAACGCGGACGAAGCGATGGCGGAACTGACCAAGGGGCTGAAGATGCAGCCTGCCTCCGCCGACGGCCAGAATGGGTTGGGCGTGGCCCTGGCGCGGTCCGGCAAGCTGGAGGAGGCGATTCCCCACCTCCAGAAGGGGGTCGAACTGGCGCCCCAGTCGGCGGGCTATCGGTACAACCTGGGACGGGTGCTCGCAGCCAGGGGCCGGTTTGCAGATGCCGTTCCTCAATTTGAGGCGGCGGCGAAGCTTTCCGGCGGTCAGGATCCGGGAGTCCTGCAGATGCTCGCAGCCATGTATTCGGAGACGGGCCGATACGGCGAAGCTGCAGCGACAGCGCGACAGGCGCTGGAGTTGGCCGTTCAGCAGAAGAGCGATGCGCTGGCGACGGCCCTTCGTGCCAGCATCGACCGCTACGATGCGCAGGCCGCAGCCAAACCATAGGGTGGCGGGAGTTGCCGATCCCCGGAGCTGCGCAGTTCGCTCAGGACACGAACCGCCGCCGTGCTCAACACGGCGGCAGCGACCTGCCTTCCACCAATGCATCGTATGCACGCAGACGCACACGTGCCGTGCGGTTGCAGGGCTCGGTCAGGCGCGCCTCCAGGCTACATGGGAACGCCGTCCTTCATGCCGCCCATCACGCCGCCCGTCTTCGTGACATTGTCCACGTAGATGCTCTTCCCGGACGAGTTCACTTTGACGGCGATTTTCACATTGTCGCCGTAGTAATCCTTCACGGAGTAGGGATTCTCGATCTCCCATACCTTCTTCTGGGCATCGACAAAAACCGGGCGATACCCGTCTTCGAGGCACTTCTTCACGCAACCCACGCCGTTGTCCATGTGCATCGCTCCGCACTTGGAGTCGCTGATGTAGCCCGTGAGCGTGCGGGTTTGCGAAGTTTGGGCGGCTCCGAATGCTGCGATGCCGCCAAAGGCCAGTATTAACGCCAGACGCTTCATATTCATCCCTCCATGGATACTTCGTCCCTCGAAAGGGAGACAGTCAGCAGTGCTCTATGTTGTATCCAGACGAGTGCGCACTTGGCAAGCGGTTGTGTGACGACGTCAAAAACACTGACATTTTATAGAGTTGCAAGCCAGCAGATCGCCTCTTGCGCGCGGCGCTTGGTGACCTGCGTCACATTTCCTCAGCGCAAGAATTGCAAGAAATCCAGCGCGGTTGCGCCAACCGGGCGAACCTATATGTACCCCGGATGCAATTAGATGTGATGGCCGTCACATACTGATGTGCATGCGCAGCATAATCTTCCTTTCATCGCAGTTCAAGCGGCTCGTTCCAGCCGCAAGGCTCTATACACGGAGGACTTACAGGCGATGGGTCTGCAAGCCAAATTATCGTTCGCCCGCGTTGCTGTTGCAGCGGGTTTGTTGATAGCGGTGCAAGCTGCGGCACCGCGCGCATCTGCCATCCCCGCATTCGCCCGAAAGTACCACACCGCCTGCTCCACCTGCCACAACAATTGGCCGGAACTGAACGACTTCGGGCTGGCGTTCAAGCTCAATGGCTTCAAGTTCCCCAAGGACGACGAGGATTTCGTCAAAGAGCCGCCGCTGATGCTTGGCGCCAAAGCGCAGAAAGAAGCCTTCCCGCACTCCATCTGGCCGGGAGAACTTCCCATCCTCCCCATTGCCTTCCGCTATTCCGGCCACTTCGTCTACAACAGCCCCCAGCCGGCTGCCGTGGCTGCCGCGTCCGGCTTTGTGCCGCAAACAACCATGTTCCAGCCCAATACCTTCACGATCATCGCCGCAAGCAGCCTCGGGCCATCGCTCGAGTTCTGGATTGACGATGACCTCGCGGCGGCAGGCTCCGGTGCGGATGGAGGCATGGGTGACGCCTACATCAAGGCGAACAATTTCCTGGGCTACTACCTTCATGTTCCAAAGAACGATTTGAACGTGCGCTACGGCCAGTTCGAGCTCGATCTTCCTTTCACCCAGGCGCGCACCATCAACCTGAGCGACTACGCGATCTACGACGAGACGGCCAACGTGAACCCGACAGGGACCGGACCTCTGCCCGGAACCACGGCCAACCCTTTCGCCCTCTCTGCGGCCCAGCGCGGAATCGAACTGAGCGGCTATCCGCGCCAGGGCTATACCTGGTGGTCCGTCGCGGTGGTGGACGGAGAGAATTCCTTGTACGGCACAGCTCCCTTGGCGTCCAAGAATTCCAAAGATGTCTACATCAATCTTTGGCAGGGCTTCAATCTGGAGCGGGATCCGAGCGTCCGCAAGCAGGTCCAGGCCGCTGGCCCGACCGGCGTCCACGACCACACCTGGATACGATTCAACGCGTTCGGCTACTTTGGCACGAGCGAACTCAATCAGGATGGATCTCTGTACGCTGGACTGCCCACGCTCCGCGAGCCTTTCTACCGCGCGGGCGGCGCATTCGACTACAGGTTCCGTGGCAATTTCGAGCTCTGGGGGCTGTATGAGCACGGCCATGACGCCAACCGGACATTGAACGCGAACAGCACGGGATTTGTGTCCGCCATGCCAGTGACGTTTTCCGGCGGATTTGTCGAGGCCGAGTACTGGGTCTATCCCTGGCTCATTGGACTGATGCGCTACGACGGCGTGAACTCGCCCACGGACCGCATCAATGGCCTTTCCCGCCACGATACGCGGAACATCTTCAGCCCGGGCCTCCAGATACTGGTGCGCCCCAATATCAAGCTGGAGACGGAGTACGCCCACAGCTACGAACAGCCGATACCAGGCTCCAACAACACCTTTTTCCGCGCCAACAAGTTCCAGTCCGGGGTTGATTTCGTGTTCTGACAACCTGCAATGGATCGGGTTCTATCCAACGCAACTACTCACCAAAGGGAGATACGAAATGAACAAGTCGAAAAGGATTGCTTTTCCAGTCATTGCATTGCTCGCGCTAGGGTCTTTCGCTGCCGCAGCGAGGGCTGCCGATGTGTCGGGCAAGGTGGTAGCGCAGGGAATGCGCTCGCCAGAGAACATTGTTGTCTACATCGACGCCATTCCGGGCAAGACATTCACGCCGCCTGCCCAGCATCCCGTCATGAATCAGGCGCATTTGGCGTATGCCCCCCATGTGCTGCCCGTCCTCAAAGGAACCACGGTCGACTTCAAAAACGACGACCCGGTGGGACACAACGTCTATTGGCCGGCCATCAACCACAACCGCAAGCTGGCCCACAATATGGGCACCTGGCCGCAGGGAATCTCAAAGCCTTTCACCTTCAATGATCTGGGAGATGTTCCCCTCCTCTGCAACGTTCATCCCGAGATGTCCGGCTACATCTTCGTGGCGCCGACGCCTTATTTCGCTGTCACAGACAAAGAAGGCGCCTACACGATCAAGAATGTTCCGGCAGGACAGTACACGCTGAAGACCTGGAGCGAAGAGGCCAAGCCCACCACGCAAGCGCTGACGGTTGGCGCAGGCGCTGCGACCGCCAACTTGACCGTGAAGAAGTGACGCGCTGAGCTGCCCGAACACGCTGATGGCAGCAAAGCAGTCCTCTGCGGCGGCGCAGCCGGGCGAATCAGACAGCAGCCATTCGCCCGGCTGTTCTTCGCGGCGGCGCCGTGCCGGTTCCTCCATCTCTTCAACACCTCGAAAGGGGACGCAAGTCGTGGCTAAAAGCATAAAGATCGTCGCACTCTCCGCAGTTCTAGCCGCAATCGCATCTCTTGCGACTTCCGCCTGGGCGGGGGATCTGAAGGGAAAGGTGTCGGCGCAAGGGATGCATTCCCCGGAGAACATCGTTGTCTACATCGATACCATTCCCGGCAAGACCTTCCCGCCGCCTGTGCTGCATGCGGTCATGGACCAGATGCAGATGGAATTCGTTCCGCACGTGCTCGTTATCTTGAAAGGCACTGCGGTGAATTTCCTGAACGATGATCCGGTCCAGCACAACGTGTATTGGCCATCCATCGATCACAACCGGGCTCTGGCACACAACATGGGCACCTGGCCGCAGGGGATTGTGAAGTCGTACACCTTCAATAATCTCGGGGATGTTCCCCTGCTATGCAAAACCCACTCGGAGATGTCCGGCCATATCTTGGTTGTGCCTACGCCATATTTCGCAGTCACGGACAAAGAAGGGAATTACATGATCAAAAATGTTCCCCCGGGGCAGTATGTGCTTAAGACCTGGAGCGAGGAAGCCAAGCCCACGGAGCAAGCGGTGACCATAAAAGCCGTTCCCGACGCTGGCAAACAGACCTGCAACAACTGCGCTCCCTGCAATTGCTGCGCAGCGCAGTCAACGAACGTCGATCTGACCGTGAAGAAGCAGTTTTAAAAGCCCCGGAGGGCTGCGCTTGAGCGCTATGGAGCAAATCGCCGCTGCCTGCGGGCAGCACGTCGCCTGCGGCGGCAAGGCCCGTTGGATCCATAGCCGCGACGCGCGGCTTGCAGAGACTCAATCACCCGTGCCCGGATCGCCTTGCGCCGTCCTGGGGCGGCCATGGATTCGGAGATGGAGCAGTCATGGCAGTCATGTCGGCTGAGCAGATTCAAAAGGCCGTTTCCCGCGTACCCCATGTTTTCGCTGTCTGCATCGCCTTGCTGCTGGGCATGATCGCCTGGCAGGGGAGAGCGGATTGGCGTGGGTTGCAGCAATACAGGCAGGGCCCCACCCAGATCGCCCATCTGCGGCACGGTGTGCTGGCCTGGAAGCAGCCGGTGGTGCCGGACCAATACATGCAGGCCAGTTGCGGCTCCTGCCATCAGGAGGATCTGCCCCAGACCCCCCGCCTCAACCACGGCCGGCTGCTGGTCGCCAGATTCAACTGCATTGGCTGCCACCGCATGCAGGGCATCGAGAGGCCCCCCATGCTGGGCCCCGACTTGACCAGCGTCGGAACCAAGGTGAGCCGCGAATGGATCTACAAGTGGCTGAAGGAGCCTCGCACCCTCACCGACGCCGACGGCAATGTGACCGTGGATGGCGTGGCCACAAACCCGCGCATGCCAAAATTTCAACTGAGCGACGAGGAGTTGCGCGCTCTCTCAGCCTATCTGAGCATGCAGCGGGCCAAGCCGATCGCTCCCTACCGATTCAATGCGCGCCTTGTGGCCGCAGCGGCCAAGCAGGGCGACGCGGCCGACCAGGGGCAGATACGGTTCAATCAGATGTTCTGCGTCACGTGCCACGCGCTCGCGGTCGATCGAGGAGGAGAGACCTCCCTGATCGGCGGGGACATCGGGCCCGAGTTGACGAAGGTGGGCAGCAAAGTGAAGCCGGAGTGGCTTGTGGCTTGGCTGCGCGACCCCCAGGGCTATTTGCAGCACACCAAAATGCCGCAGTATCAGTGGTCCGACAAGGATTTGTATGAGGTCACGCAGTACATCCAGAAACGGCTCACAGACCCGGACCTGCTGAAAGACGTGCCGCAGATGGGTGCTCCCACGGACGCGGAACTGCGGCTCGGCAAGCAGTTGTTCGCGCAAAAGGGCTGCGCTCAGTGCCACGCGATCCCAGGATCCGTTCCTGAAAACAAATTCGGCCCCGACCTTTCGGCGTTCGGCATGGCCGCCGGCCCCTATCTTGTGAAGGCGACCGCAACGCACAGCCAGCCGATAGCAATGCATTTCGAAAAAGGGAATGTGCCAGCGTTCGATGTGGCCGTATCGAAAATCCCGAGGTTCATGATCGCCTACATCCAGGCCAAGGTGTCGAACCCAGCCTCCATCACCCCGAAAACCAACATGCCCTCATTCCATATGAGCCAGGCCGACAAGGAGGATTTGACCACGGCGCTGCTCAGCATGACGGGGCCTCCCGTCTCGGAGGGAGCTTCGGGCCATCTCGCCGTTCCGCGGCCTCGCGCAGAGTTCCATCCGACAGGCAAATTCGGCGAGCTTTACACGCGCTACAGATGCGATACCTGCCATGCGTTCAACGGCTATGGCGGCACTCTGGCCCCCGACCTCTCCGCCGAGGGCAGCCGATCGCAGCATGAATGGCTGGTTCAATTCCTGAAGAGCCCGCAAACCTTGCGCCCGACGCTCACCGTGCGGATGCCCGAATTCAATATGCCCGACCAGGACGCAACGGCCATCGCGGATTACATATCGACGACGCTGCGGAGCCCCAGCGTGGCCCCGGTCGCCACGGACGCCGGCGAACCCAATCCGCAAATGGCGGCGCGCGGCAAGCAGCTCTACGAGGAGAAATTCCAGTGCCAGTCCTGCCACACCATCGGGTCATCCGGAGGCTACGTGGGGCCGAGCCTGAACAATGCGGGCAACTGGCTGACTCCGGCATGGATTGAGGCGTGGCTGCGAGACCCTCAAGCATTGATTCCCGGGACGATCGAGCCGCGACGTTCCTTCACGGAAGAGGAAATCGCGGATCTGACAGCGTATTTGTCAACACTCAAGCAGGCGCCGTCCTCTGGAAGCGCAGTGGCGGGAGGGCAATGATGAAACTCCTCGTGATCTATTTCGCGGTTCTTCTGGGCTGCCTCGGTCTGGCGACGGTTGGCAGCAAGAGCTTCCTGGCCACTTCCTGCTGGTGCTGGTCGAGCAACCAGGGTGTGGTCGCCTTGAAAAAGCAGCCTCCGCCATCGCAGGAGTACGTTTCCTTCGGCTCCTACGGCTCTGAGGTGGACTGGAACAACCCGGAGCGCGTCATTCCGCTGGGCTACGAGCAAGCCCAGGGCAAAAGGATCTTCTACGAGCAATGCGTCTGGTGCCATGCCGACTCCACGCCGGCCGGCCCCTCCAATCGCTCCAACGTCACCCCCACGCCCCCGCTGATGAACGACGGAACCATATTCAACGCTGAAAGCGACGCTGCGCTGCGGAAGATGATCGCCCTGGGCGGCAGGGAAACGGGCAAGTCCGCGATGATGCCCCCCTACGGCAAGTCCCTTTCAACGGAGGATATCGGCGATCTGATTGCATACATGCGGGTCATCGCTGCGCCGGAGTACCATAAACCTGCCAGCAGGAAGTTCAAATGGAAATGGGGAGGCAAGTCTTCATGAGCAGGGCCACGAGGGTTTTCAGCGCCGCACCCAAACTCCTCTCGTGGAGCCTCCTCCTTCTGACCATGGCGTCGGCCTACGGCCAGGTGAGTCCTGCCGAAATTCTGAACCCGAAGCTGAAAGCCGAAGAGCAGAGATATTTGCCGCAGTTGCAAGCCCTCCAGCATTCGATCGCAGTGGCGGACTTTGCTTTTCCCTTGAGACTGGCCCGGTACGCGGACGCCAGGCCGGGCCAGCGGGGGGCGTCGAATTCCGATGGCATCGAATTCGTCTACTTTCAGCAACGCGTCGTGCTGAAAATCTCTGGAATCTACAAGGCCGCCTTCAACGCGACACAACTCTCTCAGAATGAGCGGGCCAGCCGGACCTTCCAGGACGTGGTGGCTCCCATTCTGCGGCTCGTCACACAGCAAATCCCCCCGAGCGTGGACTGCGATGGTATCGGATTCGAAATCGTCTATCACACGCGCGATGCCAACAAGGTTTACGACTATGAAGGCAGGGAAGCCCTGGTCGTGGTCTTTAGCCGGGACGACGCCTTTGCCTTTGAGAACGCGAAAACCGCCCAGGAGCGCCAGCAGATTCTGAACCGCTCCGATATTTTTGTGAATGGCGAGGATTTCGGCCTGGCACTGGGGCAGCGCGATCCGCTCGACCCGCAGGCGCTCGAACGGTCGGTTCCGCGAGAGGAGAGGGAAGCTTCTTCCTCCATGCAGGCAAGCACTGTTCCCGTTGCGACTCCCGCTCCCGCCCCTGCTACCGTTTCTGCTCCTGCACCTGCGCCTGCCGTTGAAGTTTCCGGGGGTGCTGTCGCTCCAACGATTTCGCTTGCCCCATCGAAGTCTGCTTCAAAGTCTCCTCCAACATCCGCGGACGCAATGCGGTTGCAAGCGCAGTTCCAGGCGCAACTCAGTGCGATCGCGAAGGAATCCGGGGCCAGGCTTCATTTGGCGGACCGCAGCGCTCCCTCCTTCGAAGCTTCTGGCGATCAGACAGTTCTGCATTTCACCATGGCCAACACGCTGACCTTCGACAGGAGCACAACGTCGATTTACAAGCGTGCGGCTCAAAGCTTCGATCTCTTTCTTGCGCCTGAGATGAAGGACCTGTTGAGCAGGCTCCCTGCGGGCGCGGACTTCGACGCATTCGATTTCTCCGTGCTCAATCATTTCGGGACCGGGAACTCGACCCCCGAGACGGTCGATTACATTTGCCCCGCGAACGCCGTGCGCTCCTTCGTGGAGAACAAAATCACCAGCCAGGACTTGATCAACCAGAGCATGGTGCTGGTCAATGGCGTGCGGATTGCCCTGAATTTGCAGCTCGCCGAGTAGAGCACTGCAAAAGCCGAATTTGCGTGGCGCGATTGAAATGGCGCGAAGCGGTCTTCCTGAGAGGCGCAGCCGAGTCGAAGAATCCCGGGAATGCATGGGCTTCCGACAAGTCCCAGTTTCCCAAAGTCCTTGCTGGATGTCTCGCGGAACTCTCGCTCCGCACCCCCGGGATCAATGCCTTAAAGCCGCGAGAGCCGCGCAGATTGCGCAGCTCTCGCGGCTGATAAGGCCCATCCCTTTAGAGCGCGATTCGTCAGAGCTTCCGCAGGCGCGCTCTCATTTTGCTTGCGCCAGATGGCCAGCCGAAACCTCTTCCGCCATTCCATTCTCCCAGCTGCGGAACAGGTAGGGAGCGGTCAAAAGAATCTGAACCCCGAGGAACATCGCGTAGCAGGCAACCGCTGTCACCGAAACGGTGGTGGTGAGTTGGGGGCGCGCTGCAAGCACGATTCCTATGGCGGATGTTGTACCTGCAAGGACGCACAGCATCGCCGCTTTGCGCGTATCGGCCTTCAAATGGAAGGCCAGTCTCGCATACCAGACGCCCCAGAAAATCCCGTGCAATCCAGCCAGCAGGCCCAGCAGATTTATATCCAACGGATCCGACTGCCGCAGCCAGTAAACCAGCCAGCAGGCCATCAAAGGCATCCCAGCCAAAAGGTAGACATAGAATCGACGGCTGCGCCAGGCTGCATTCTCCAGAATCCTGACGCAGGCAACCATGGCGGGCGCCAGCAGGCAGGCGGCCGTCAGAAACACAGCCGCGATATAGCCTGACGCTTCAAACCTGGGAGTCGTCATGAGAGATCCCAGAAAAAAAAGCGCAATGCCTAGGCCCAGCATAAGAACCCCATGCCACATCACAAAAGGGGTGCCAACTTTGCAAACTTTCGCCATCGCTGAGGTCTCCTGTCTCTCTCGCTCTCTAAAAAATCTCTGTGCAACGCCGACGCAGCTTCGACCGATCTCTCTCTGTGCCGCGGGCGAGCCGTCCGCCCGTGCTCGCATACGTTGGAGAGCGCCTGTTGGATTAGACTCGCAAAGAACTCGCCTGCATTGCCGAATCGAGTGTAGAACGTAATTGGGTGGCGATATTGTGATGGGCGTCACATCACATGGGTGCGTGCTCTGCGCCGACGGGCCCGCTATGTCGCTGCGCCGGTGGCCCGTTGCGCCCGCTCCGCTGAGAAGAATAGGCCGTCCTCGCCACAGTTCGAGCCGCTGGCCCGTATGCCGTGGAGCGCAAAAAGATCCACCCATCTGCGCCAAAGCTGCTGCAGGAGTGCCTCGCGCTGGCGGCATCTCCTCTTGCAGGCGCTCCGCTGTGCGGGATCGCCGATGACGGTATGATCCAGAAGATAAAAACGGAGTCGCAAGTGACGGATCTTGGTGGAAAAATCGCAGTCGTAACAGGCGCTAGCCGTGGCCTGGGCCAGCGCGTTGCATGGCGCCTATCGCAACTGGGCGCAGACGTGGCGTTGCTCGCGCGCAGCGAAGCCGCTCTTCAACATCTCCAGCAGAAGATGGCAGCTCATGGCGCACGCACCCTCGCGGTTCCCGTCGATGTCGGGGATCCGCAATCCGTCCACCGGGCGAAAGGCGTGATCGAGCGCGACCTCGGTATCCCTTCCATTCTCGTCAACGCTGCGGGCGTCTTCGGGCCAATCGATCTCGTCAAAGACAGCGATCCGGCTGCCTGGATCGAGACGATGAGGATCAATACGATTGGCCCGTACCTCACCTGCCGCGCATTCGTCGGCGGCATGATGGACCGCGGATGGGGCCGGATCGTCAACGTCAGCTCTGCCGCGGCCTTGCACGAACCAGGACCGATCAACAGCGCCTATGGCACAAGCAAGGCGGCGCTCAATCAGTTCACGCGGCACCTTGCGTCCGAACTGAAAGGCACCGGAGTGACTGCGAACGCAATCCACCCCGGCGATGTGAAAACGGACATGTGGGAATACATAAAAGGCGCCTCGCAACGACTAGGCAGCGCTGCCGAGGCATACAGCAAATGGGCGGACTGGGTTCAGGAAACGGGAGGCGATGATCCCGAGAAGGCCGCCAATCTCATTGCCGACCTGATGAGCGAGAACGCCGCCGGCGTGAATGGCCGCTTTCTTTGGATCCAGGACGGATTGCAGAGTCCCATTCCAAGCTGGGGCGAGTCCGAAGATCTGCCACCCTGGCGCGAATAGGCCAGCAAACGCTACGAGGCCAGCAAGCGCCGACATAGAGAAAGCCCTTCGACAGAATCGCCAAAAGGACTCATTTTGCAGAAAATGGTCGGGGAGAGAGGATTTGAACCTCCGACCCCCTAGTCCCGAACCAGGTGCTCTACCAGGCTGAGCCACTCC
>JAJZHR010000346.1 GCA_021810815.1 Acidobacteriota bacterium
CGATGATGTTCTCCGCCTGCACGCTCACAAACGACCTCTCGTCGAATTGCTTGGGGTCGATGATGGCGCTGTTCACATTGGTGAAAATCTTGAACTCGTCGGAGACCCTGAGATCGTATCCGTAGGAGGAAAGGCCGTAGGAGATCACACCCTCCCGGACCTGCTTCTCGCTGAAGGGTTCGATCATGCCTTTCTCCTGCGCCTGCTTCCGTATCCAACTATCGCTCTTAATCGACATGCGTCTCCTGGTTCGTGTTCGCGTTCGTGACTCGTGGTTCGTGACTCGTGTTCGTGTTCGCGTGGCTTATGAGGCGTCTGTGCGTAGTCTACCGATTGCCGCCTCCTCCTTGCGAATATATTTCAAGTTGTTGAGTCTGCGCGACGTCGCTCGGGGCAGGCCGGGAGTCTGTCGGAGGCGTCGTCTGGTGCGGCCCAGTCGACGAAAGGGGCCGCTGGCCGACCGCAACTCGATTGACAATGGCCAGCCACACCTCTAGCATCGGGGCAATCACTGTTGCGGCGACCGTCTGGGAGGTCATCGCAAATCTTTTATTTCTGGCGGCAATCCGCTTCCAGCTTGCCCAGCAAAAGACAGAATTGCACTGAACCCTGAAGGACTTGACTGAAAGGGATCGTATGATCAAGCAGGATCTGGTACAACGGATCGTCGACCGCACCGGGCTTTCCCGCATCAAGGCGGAAGCCTCGGTAGACACTATTTTTGACAGCATGAAGCAAGCACTCGCCTCAGGAGACCGCATCGAGCTTCGCGGATTCGGGGTGTTCAATGTGCGACCCCGAAAAACCGGCATCGGCAGAAACCCGCGCACGGGCGCAGAAGTGAGCATCGCCCCGGGAAGAGCCGTCCGCTTCAAACCGGGCAAGGAACTCCAGTCGCTCGATTGACCCCAAGCGAAGCACAGCACCATATCGGCAGGGAGTGGGAGAGACGCGGGCAGGGCAAGCCCGCTCCGCTCCTGCTATCTCCCCTGCTCCCCCCTTCGGCACCGCGCGAGTGCTCCGCCTCCGCACCGCGCGAGCGCACCCTTTCTGCACGCTCCGCCTCGGGCGGCCAAGGCGCTCGTCTTCTGTCTTCTTCAGGCGCATGTCTTCTTCAGCTTCGGGAGCGAATGAGCAGCCGCGCCGAATTGGGAATGCCGGGAAATATATACCTTTGATGAAATCAAATCCTTGTTAGTCTAGGGCAGCAATCCCCTTGACTATGCCAGTCAACACTTTAGTTCGCTCTTCGACGATGGCCGATGCATCGGCCAGGTCTGCGCGACGGGATAGCTCTCCCCGCCTCTGGCTGCACCTGCTGCTGCTGGTTCTCACCTTCCTGACCACGACGATGGTGGGGATGCGCTACGCCTACAACTTCTCCTTCGGCAGGCCGCCGATCACCACCGAGACGGACATCTTTCCCTTCCCATGGGTGATCCATCACCTGGCCTACTTTGGCAACGGCCTTCCCTTCTCTCTCTCTCTGCTGGCCATCGTGCTCAGCCATGAGTTCGGGCATTATTTCTCCTGCATGCGGCATGGCGCCAAAGCATCTCTGCCGTACCTGTTGCCAGCGCCCACGCTGAGCGGCACCGCAGGCGCGGTGATCCGGCTGAACTCCCGCATTCGAAGCCGCATGGCCCTGCTGGATATCGGGATATCAGGCCCCATCTGCGGCTATCTGGCGGCGGTTCCATTGACCATCCTGGGCCTGTTGCTGTCCAAGCCGCAACCGCCCGACACGGTTCCGAGCCTGGTCCAGTTCCACGCGCCACTCACGGTCTCTCTGCTGCGCGACCTGTTGGCGGCGTATCGCAGCGATATGCCGCCACTCGTTGACATGGTGCCGCACCCCATTCTGGTGGCGAGCTGGGTGGGGCTTTTCATCACATCGCTCAACTTGATTCCTGCGGGCCAACTGGACGGCGGGCACATCCTCTATGCCATCTCTCCCAAGCGGCATGCCAACTGGACCAGCGGGATGATCCTGCTGCTGATCCTGGCGGGAGCAGTGTATTGGATGGGTTGGCTGGTGTGGGCGCTGGTGCTGATGCTTCCCGGAATGAGGCACTCCATCGTTCCAGCCGATCCGCCGCCATCGCAGCGCCAAAGCGCGTTGCTGGGCGTGGCCGCAGCGGCCATCTTCCTGCTTACATCTGCGCCGGAGCCCTTCGTCGGGATGAGCCTGATGTCGATGATGCAATCCGTCAAGTGGTAGGGGATTCGGTCTTCGCAACAGGACCGCGCGCTGCGAGCCATGCGCCTCGGAGAGCGCGTCCAGCGGAACATGCCAGACTGCGCTCCCCGAGGCCAGGCACCCAACGGCACGGATCACTCTTCACTGCCGTTGGAAACATAGTTCGATCCGCTAACTCCGCGGTGCGATCGCGAGCTGGAACTCGGTGCCCTGCCCGAGCTTCACATCGTCCTTCTTCGTCGAGACGAGAACGCCGGAGTTCCTGCTTGCGATCTTGCTGTGCAGATCCATGCCGGACATGGCTCCGACCTGGTCGATGTTGAGCATCCCGTTGGTCCAGCTATTTGGAACCTGGTCGCCTTGCGTCACGGGGTAGTCCTGCTCGTTGTCGAACTGGGGCTTGTAGATGCCCACAATCGTGGCTTTCAAAGGAATGACTTTTCCATCCTTCAGGTCGGCCTGGGTGAAGCGGAGGGCGAGCTTCGACTTGCCCTGCTGCTGCATGTCATCCTGGGTGACGGTGCCTTCGAGGATCGTCCCGGAGGGCAATTCGGTTCCATCCTGAAGATGCGCGGCCTTGCTCAGCCTGGCCTTGAACGTGTAGCCGGGCATGGTCTTCTTCGCGTCGAGCCGATGCATCAGCTCCGCCTGGGCCCGAACCATTTTCATCGCCTCTCTCTGTCCTGTGGGGCCTGGGCTGCCCATTTGCGAACCGTTCGTGTCTTGCGAGCTGTTGGCATTCTGGGAGAAGGCGAGCATGGGCAAAGCCAGCAACGCTGTTGCAAAGGCGAGAGTTTTATTGGGCACTTTCATTGGATTAGCTCCTTGTGTTGATATCCGACGGTGGTTGCGGCCCGGCTTTTGTTGCCATCGGCGAAGAGACGTCCTCTTGCATTCCGCCGAATCCGCCTGACAAGCCGCACTGGAGAGCGCGTTCCTCGTACATGGTTTGGACTCGACGCGCTGTCGAATAACGGTGCTCGGATTCAACTCTGTTGACAGGAGTACAACTGTTTGAACTGGGGTGGACCGAAGAAATCAGGCTTGCCAGGGGGACCAGCCCGCCCGAAAACCAACATCGCCGAAGGAGCGAAGGCACGCTCACCTCAAAGCGAAGACACGCTCACATCAAGTGGACCGCATCGACGTCGACCACCACGTTGCGGCGGGGAATGCCGGAGGCGTCGGCGTGGGCGAGCATGCCGCGGAGGGCGCTTCCAAGCGACTGGCGACGCTCTGCTTTCAGCACGAAATGGTAGCGGTAGACGCGCTTCAGACGGACGATAGGAGCAGCGGCTGGGCCGAGAACACGCACCTTGTCCAGTTGCGTCCGCTGGAAATACTGGCCGAGCACGGAGGCCCATCTGGTGGCTTCTTCCAGCTTTAGGCTATGGATAACTACATTTGCAAGAACAGCATAGGGAGGA
>JAJZHR010000347.1 GCA_021810815.1 Acidobacteriota bacterium
CCTGGACGACGACGCGGGCGAGATGGAGCATGTTGTAGAGCTGGCGGGTGAAGGCGAAGCTGGTGTTGGCCCACTGGCTCTTGTCGCTGAGGTTGATGTTCTTGTAGCGCTCGAGCAGCTCGACGACCTTGGCGTCCGCCTCGGCGAGTCCCTTGTTGTAGCGGATGATGGTGGCGTGCTTGGTCATGGTCTCGCCGAGTTCGCGCCACAGCTTGAAGGGGTTCTCAGTGCCGGAAGCGGTGAGGATGACGTTGTTCAGGTCCTGCTGGCGCTTGAGTTCGGCTGCGTGTCCGCCGTCGCCTGTGGCTGCCGGCAGGCTCTTGGCGTAGGCCATTGCGTCCGGCCCGGCGACGAAGCCGCCGTAGATGCAGGAGAGGAGCGAGTTCGCGCCGAGGCGGTTCGCGCCGTGGATGGAGTAGTCCGCCTCGCCAGCGGCGTAGACGCCGGGAAGGTTGGTGCGCTGCTCGAAGTCCACCCAGAGGCCGCCCATGGTGTAGTGCATGCCGGGGAAGATCTTCATGGGCGTGACGCGGGGGTCGTCGCCGACGAACTTCTCGTAGATTTCGAGGATGCCTTCGAGCTTGCGGTTGAGCGTTTCCTTGTCGATGTGGGTGAGGTCGAGGTAGACCATGGGCTGGCCGTCGATGCCCATGCCGTGCTCGTAAACCACCTTGAAGATGGCGCGTGTGGCGACGTCGCGGGGGACGAGGTTGCCGTACTTGGGGTACCACTCTTCGAGGAAGTACCAGCGCTCGCTCTCCGGGATGGTGACGGGGTCGCGCTTGTCGCCGGGCGTCTTTGGAACCCAGACGCGGCCGCCTTCACCGCGGGCGGACTCGGACATGAGGCGCAGCTTGTCTTCGCCGGGGATGGCGGTGGGGTGGACCTGGATGAATTCGCCGTTGGCGTAGTAAGCGCCCTGCTGGTAGAGGGCGGACTGGGCGGAGCCGGTGCAGACGACGGAGTTGGTGCTCTTGCCGAAGAGTGCTCCGATGCCGCCGGTGCAGACAATGATGGCGTCGGCGGGGAAGGTGCGCATCTCCATGGTGCGGAGGTTCATGGCGCAGATGCCGCGACAGACGCCCTGGGAGTCGAGGACGGCGGAGAGGAATTCCCAGCCCTCGTACTTGGTGACCTTGCCCTCGGACTCGTGGCGGCGGACCTGCTCGTCGAGAGCGTAGAGGAGCTGCTGGCCGGTGGTGGCTCCGGCGAAGGCGGTGCGCTGGAAGAGCGTGCCACCGAAGCGGCGGAAGTCGAGGAGGCCCTCCGGGGTGCGGTTGAAGGGGACGCCCATGCGGTCGAGGAGGTCGATGATGGCGGGGCCCTGCTCGCACATGCGCTTGACGGGGGTCTGGTTGGCGAGGAAGTCGCCGCCGTAGACGGTGTCGTCGAAGTGCTGGAAGGCGCTGTCGCCCTCTCCCTTGAGGTCCTTGGCGGAGTTGATGCCGCCCTGCGCGCAGACGGAGTGGGAGCGCTTGACCGGGACGATGGAGAAGAGATCGACCGTGCCGCCGGCTTCGGCGATCTTGATGACAGCGGAGAGGCCGGCGAGTCCGCCGCCTACGACGATGATGCGAGGTGTTGTTGCCATTGCTTGATAGACCTCGGTGTTCCCTGATGTTGCTGTGGCGGATCTGACTTCTTGCGATCCCATGTCTCTCAGAAGCGAGACATGGGGCACCCGGACTTCTTTTACTGACTTCTTTTACCGACTTTTCTACTGACTCTTTTACTGACTTTCTACTGCTACTGCGCGATTCCTGCTACTGCGCGGCGAGTGGTTGAACGATGGCGGGCGGCTGCGTTGGCAGGACGTCTGCGGGGGCGTTTTGATATTGCGGGCCGACGAAGGCGTAGATGCTCCAGAGGCCCATGATGCAGAGGATGGTGCCGAAGGCGGCGCAGACATAGGCGAAGCGCTTGCGGGCCTTGGGGCCGGGGGTGATGCCCCACTTGGCGCAGAAGAGCCAGACGCCGTAGGCGAAGTGCCAGCAGGTGGCGATCATGGCGACGATGTAGAAGGCGAGCATCCAGGGGTTGGAGAGTTCGACCTGGACCTTGTGGAAGGCGGCGCCGGGATGGTTTGGCAGGTCTACGCCGCTGAAGCGCTGGCGCCAGACGTGCTGCGCGATGTAGATGAGGGCGATGATGCCGGTGATGCGCTGGGAGACGTACATCCAGTTGCCGGCCCAGGGATAGACGTTGACGTTGTTGCGGCCGCGGACGGCGATGTAGACGCCATAGAGGGCGTGGTAGGCGAGCGGGATGAAGATGAAGAGCCACTCGAGGACGCGCACCAGAGGCAGGCTGTTGAGGAACTTGACCTGCAGGCCATAGGCCAGGGGGCCGTTGACGGCCTCGAAGTTCGACAGGAGGTGCTCCAGCAGAAATGCGCCGATGGGGATGATGCCGGTGAGAGAATGCAGTCGGCGCAGAAAGAAGGTGTGTCCCTCGCCGGGTCTCAGCGGCGGAACGCCCCGGACGGTGACGGTGTGCGAGGTCTGAGGCGGGGGAGTTGCGGCGGTGGCCATGCGGGTGCTCCTAAGTCGGACTTGAAACGAAAGCTGGTGGGCTGGCGAAGGTGCTGGAACAATTCCCTGGGTGAATGGATGTAGGCTGCAAAGATGTTGCGAGTTTGCTGCAAGTGCGCGAAGAATCATTATTTCGGCATGTTCCTGCGACCGTCAAGGCTTGTTTGAAGAGTGAGCGATAATCGCACAGAAGTTCGAATAAATTCGATCTGTTTTGGAAGGCTGGCGCAGGAGTTGGAGCAAGACAGGGCAGCAGGAATGCGGCGTCGCTGCTGGCGCGCGGCGTGCGTCTAACGAGGAGGAGAAACGAACTTGGAAATGATGGGCCATGCAATCCGTAGTTTGAAGAAAGGTCGCGATGTGTTGTCGATTGCAGCGGCGCTGGCGGTCGTTTTGCTGCCGGGAGCGTTGGAGCTAGGAGCGTCGGCGCAGACGCCGCAGCCGGCTCCAGCGGCGCAACTGATGGCGCACGGGCACTATTTGCGTGCTCAGAGGCTGGTGCAGGCGGCTTTGGCGAAGAACCAGAAGGACCTGGCCGCTCTGGTGGACGACTCGATTCTGCAATGGGCGTTTTTCCATAACGGAGAGTTTCTTTCGGTGGCCCAGAAAGCGGTTGCGACGGACGGCAACAGCGCGGCGGCCCACGCGCAACTGACGAATGCGCTGGGTCTGGAGCTGGCGAACAGCAAGGCGAGCTTCATGACGCGGCTGAACGCGGCGCGGGAATACCGGAAGCAACTGGACTTGACCCTGCAACTGGACCCGAACAACGCGGACGCGGTGCAGGACCTGGCGGAATACGAGTGGCACGCTCCGGGGATGGCCGGAGGCGACAAGGCGAAGGCGCAGCAGGGAGTGGACAAGCTGGCGCGCATCGATGCTGCGCGGGCGTATGCTCTGCGGGCGGAGTTTGCCGCGGACGAGACGGACAAGGCGAAGCGGCAGGCGGCGGTGGAGGCGGTGTGGAAGCAGGCGGTGGCGGCGCTTCCGGGCAGCTATCGCGCTCATGCGGGGCTTGCGGCGGCGTACTTCGATGAGGGAGGCGCGAAGCTGGCGCTGGCGGAGCAGGAAGCGAAGAAGGCGGAAGCGGTGGAT
>JAJZHR010000348.1 GCA_021810815.1 Acidobacteriota bacterium
GCCAGCGCGGGGCGCGACATCGGCGGCGAACACGCTTTGATTACACTGGCCGAACAGACAGGTGGCAAGAGCTTCTATGCCGATCAGGGAGGGCTGGATCAGGCATTCAAGAAGGTGAGCGACGATCTGCGCACGCAATATCTTCTGGGCTACTACCCGCAGAACCAGGTTCCGGGCTCGGACTTTCATCGCATTCGAGTCACCATTCCGCGCGCCGCGTTGGGACAGTACAGCATCAGTTCCCGCACAGGTTATTACGCGGATTCAACGGCGAAGCGGCACTGAGGCCCACTTGCGACGCTCACCACCGACATTCTGTGAGGCGAGCACGTCATGCCTGACGCCAGGCGTTCTGCATCCGCGACTACAATGAGATCATGACCGTACCTGTGTCCTCACGTCACTCTGCGAAGACGCCGCCTCCGGGTGAAACCGGGCAGGAGGCGCTCTATCTGCGCTCACTCAGCGAGCGGCAGATCAATGTCTCCATCAAGCTGCAAGACGGTGAAACGGTAAACGGCTGGATTGAGTATTTTGACGACTCGATGCTGCGCCTGACACGAGACGGAAAGCCCAACCTGTTTATCTACAAGAACCAGATTCAAACGATCACCGAGAACGTGGGCAAACGGGCGCCACGCAGCGCCAACTCGCGGGAGGCGAGCGCATGAGTGAGTCGCCTTCGTCCGAATTCCTGTGGGTCACAGGCGCTGCGCCCATCGCGAAAGAAGCCGGCGCGCTGTTACGTGAGTTTTTTGCCGACGGAGTGGAGACCGAGTACAAGGGCGACGTGGATCTGGTGACGGTTGCGGACCGTACTGCAGAAAAGCTCATTCGGCAGCGACTGGGTGAGACCTTTCCCAACCACGGAATCTTTGGCGAAGAGGGAACCCGCGAGCGGCTCGACGAGGAATTCCGGTGGTATGTCGATCCGCTGGACGGGACGACGAACTTCGCGCACGGGTTTCCGCAGTTCTGCGTTTCGCTGGGATTGGAGCAGCGCCCCGAACGCGTCCGCTCCGATGAGGATGGAACCCTGGTTGCTGCGGTGATCTACGACCCGATGCGGGATGAACTCTTTACCGCAGAGAAGGGACGCGGCGCGCAGTTGAATGGCAAGGCGCTGCACGTTTCGCGAAATGCGATGTTGGCCGAGGCGCTTGTGGCGACCGGATTTCCCAGCCGCAAGCGGCACCAGAGCCCTAATATCCACTTCTACCAAGAGTTCACCTTGCGCTCGCATGGCGTGCGGCGAGCGGGCTCAGCTGCTCTGGACCTGGCCTATGTGGCGGCTGGACGCATGGATGCGTTCTGGGAATTCAACCTGAACCCTTGGGACACGGCGGCCGGAATTTTGCTGGTGGAAGAGGCCGGTGGTCGTGTCACGGATTTCTCGGGTAGGCAGTACCGCCTTGCAAGCGATGAGGTGCTGGCCTCGAATGGATTCATTCACGAGGAGCTGCTGCGTTTCTTCGATGACATGTTTGCTGGACGGGACCTGAGTCCGATTCCCACGCCGGCCGAGTGGGCTGCGACGCGCGAAGCGGCGGGCCGCTGAATTGGAGTTCGCCGGGCGGGTTGAGAAACCGGATTCCCGCATGGCAAAACACGCAATCCCAGGGTCAAGTCAATGGCTGGCCCTGTGTGCTACTATCAGCGTCGAAGGTTGACCCTCCTCGGAGACAGCAAAGATGGCATACGTGATTGCAGAACCCTGTATCGGCACCAAGGACACCGCCTGCGTGGACGCCTGTCCTGTCGATTGCATCCACCCCAAGAAGGACGAGTCCGGCTTCGGAGATTCCGATCAGCTCTTCATCGATCCGGTCGAGTGCATCGACTGCGGCGCATGCGTTCCGGCCTGCCCGGTTTCGGCAATTTTTGCGCAGGATGACCTGCCGGAGAAGTGGGCTCACTTTACCCAGAAGAACGCCGCGCACTACGGCCGGTAGTTCGATTCTTCGAGTTCCATTCCACGCGCGCATCCTGCTTTGCGGGGTGCGCGTTTGTGTCTCTGGCGGTACATCGGCGCCCAACATGCCGTTCTGCATTGAGGAAGTTTCATGAGCGTGCTGACCTCAGAGGCTGTGGTCCTGCGTACCTGGCCTGTGCATGAGACCGACCTGATTGTGAGCCTGTTTACGCGCGATTATGGACGTCTGCGCGGGGTCGCAAAGGCAGCGCTGAAGAGCCGCAGACGTTTCGGCGGCGCGCTGGAACCGATGACGCTCGCGCGCGCCTGGTTTGCCGAGCGGCCGCGCCAGGAACTGATGCGGCTGGACCAGCTTGAGATCATCCGCTCGCCCCTCTCAACGCCAGTGGACGCCGTTCGCATGGCAATCCTGAGCCTGTATGCCGAAGTGCTGGATGAGGCGCTCCCGGAGCGCGATCCGCAGGACAGTGTCTTTCGGCTCCTTGCCAGCGTTCTGGAGCAAACGACGACGGAGCAGCCGTGGATGCCGCTCACCTACTTTCTTCTCTGGATGACTCGCCTGATGGGGCTGCTGCCGGAGATTGGACGGTGCACCGTTTGCGGCGAGGCATTGCACGCAGAAGAAGTCTCATTCAGCCTGCACACCGATGGATTGTTCTGCGCCATCCATCGGCCGGACAGCGCAGCCGAGCTTTGCGCGGACTCCTGGCACCTGGCGCAGAGGATGCTGCGGGTTCCGGTCTCCGCATTGGCCGAGGAGCCATGGCCGCGCCGGCGGGCCTCCGACCTTCGGCGGTTTGCGCTGCAGGCTCTGGAGCGGCATCTGGAGCGCCGGTTGCGCGCTGCCGAGACGCTGGCGCGGCTCTGATCGAATGACAGCGTCAGGGCTGATAAACTGGGCGAAGTTCCTTCTAAGAGAGTGAGTGTCTGTGTCTTCCTCCGCACTGGGATCCAAGTTGAAGCCTGGGGTTCTCACCTTTCAGGATCTGCTCTTCCGCCTTCAGGGCTTTTGGGCTGAGCGCGGCTGCGTGCTACAGCAGCCCTACGACGTCGAAGTAGGCGCGGGCACCATGGCGCCGGAGACGTTTCTTCGCGTGCTGGGGCCGAAGCCTTACAGAGTGGGCTACGCGCAGCCCTCGCGGCGGCCAGCCGACGGGCGCTACGGCGAGAACCCCAACCGGCTGTTCAAGCACACGCAGTTTCAGCTCATCCTCAAGCCGCCACCAGAAAATGTGCAGGAGCTTTACCTGCAATCGCTGGAGGCTCTCGGCATTGACCTCAAGAAGCATGACCTGAAATTTGAAGAGGACAACTGGGAGTGGCCGGCCGGAGGCGCATGGGGCGTGGGCTGGCAGGTCATGCTGGACGGGCTGGAGATTACGCAGTTCACCTACTTTCAGCAGTGCGGCGGGCAGGATCTGGACCCCATCTGCGCCGAACTGACGTACGGTCTTGAGCGCATCGCGGCCTTCCTGCAGGATGTCGACTCGATTTACGACATCGTGTGGGCGCGCAATCCCGAGACCGGAGCGCCGGTGACCTACGGTGAAGTGCGGCTCGCCGAAGAGCTGCAGTTTTCCGTCTACAACTTCGAGGTTGCCGACATTGACAACCTGTGGGAGCACTTTAACCGGTTCGAGGCCGAGGCGAAGGGGCTGCTTGCCCAGGCGGACGCGTTGCTGGCCAGCGAG
>JAJZHR010000349.1 GCA_021810815.1 Acidobacteriota bacterium
GGTCGGAGCATGAGAGGAAGGTATGGATGCGGGCGCTTTGCGCTGGTTCAATGGCTCGCGCCGCAGCCACAATGTCCTCCTGTTTCGCGCGAGCGAGGGAGGCGATACGAGGGCCGCGAACTTCTGTCGCGATGGTGCGAACAGCAGCGAAGTCACCGTCGGAGGCGATGGCAAAGCCCGCCTCCAGAATGTCCACGCCGAGTTCGGCGAGTTGGTGGGCGAGCTGGAGCTTTTCCCCCACATGCATGCTGCAGCCGGGCGATTGCTCGCCGTCGCGGAGGGTGGTGTCGAAGAAGTAAACCTGATCGTGTTGGCTCATGTGCTTGGGTTCCATTGGGTGCAACCGACCATCGTACCGCGCGTGTGGCGACCTTGTCTCCGCCTTGTTGCCCGCCTTGGCGCGCACATTCCGCAGTTCAGGTTCCGGCCTCCGCGCGAGCGCCGCCCCGGAGCTGCGGGATGAACATAGATCTCTATAGAAGAATCATAAACCAGCCTTATGTTGTTCCCTGTTAGTATCAATACTTCTTATGGCGGCATTCATGGGCGCCATGGTTCAGTTGGAGTCGCGAAGCGGCGGGCTCAGAGGGCGGCGGATCGGCTCGCTGGCGAGAACGGCGACAGGGAGGTGGAAGAGCATGGATCTGTTTCAGCTTGAGACGTTTCTCGCCGTGGCGGAGGAGCACAGCTTTTCCCGCGCGGCCGCACGGCTGCATCGAACGCAGCCTGCGGTCAGCCAGGTGGTGAAGAAGCTGGAGGACGAGCTTGGCGAGGTGCTGCTGGATCGATCCTCGCGCGATGGAACTCTGACGGCCGCAGGCGAGGTGCTGCGCGAGTACGCTCGCAAGCTGCTGAACCTGCGCGGAGAGGCGGGAGTCGCACTGGAGGAGTTGCGGTCGCTGCATCGGGGCCGTCTGGACGTGGCCGCCAACGAGTACACCTGCCTGTACCTGCTGCCTCTGCTGCATGAATTCCAGCAGGCGTCGCCGCGCATCAAGATCGCGGTGCAGCGCGCGCTGGCCAGCAGGATTGCGGACGAGGTGCTGCAGCATTCGGTGGAGCTGGGTGTGGTGAGCTTCCGGCCGGACGATCCGCAGGTGCGCTCCATTGTGGTGTACCGCGACGAGCTGGCGCTGATCGTGAATCCCCGGCACGCCCTGGCAAAGCGGAAGGCGGCAACGGTGAAGGAGCTTGGAGCGGAGAACTTTATTGCCCATAACGTGCCTTCGCCCTTGCGGCAGAAGGTGGTGCAGGCGTTTCGCAGGCACAAGACAGTCCTGAACATGGGGGTGGAACTGCCGTCGATCGAGGCGATCAAGCGCTTCGTGGCCATGGGGAACGGGGTGGCGCTGGTGCCCGGATTGACGGTAGAGGCGGAGTTGGCGAGCGGGTCGCTGGTGCGTGTACCTGTTCCAGAGCTGCAATTCGAGCGGAAATTGCGGCTGGTGCATCGGAAGCATGCAAATCTGTCACATAGCGCGCTTGCCTTCCTGAAAACAGTAGAAGATTTCGCTGTGCGGCATGGAGATCCCTACTACTTCCAGATCGAGCGGGGCGGCTGAGGCCCACTTTTGGGCGGATGCTTTTCTGCCTTGCGCAGAGACAACGCGCGCGCGGTTTGCGTCTGTTTGGGCCTGGCCTGCGTCTGTAGGGGCAGTTGTGTCGCCAGCGAGCAAAAAGCGGAGCTGGCATCAGGAGAGACCTTATGAAAACGATGAAACCGATGTTCCGCGCGCTGCCCATGTCGATGGCAATGATCGCACTTTGCTGCACAACCCTGCTGGTCGCGCCTGCTCGCGCGCACGGCCAGGACACGCCTTCCGCGACCCCCGCGCAAGGACCCATGCAGGGACGAGGACGCGGGATGATGATGGATCCAAAGGCGCAGGTGGACATGATGTCGAAGCAACTGGCTCTCACCGACGACCAGAAGCCGAAGGTGCAGGCGATTCTGGAGGACCGCCAGAAGCAGATGCAGGCGCTGCGGGCCGACTCGTCGCTGGCGCCAGCGGACCGGCGGCCAAAGATGATGGCCATCATGCAAAGCTCGGATGACAAAATCAAGGCCCTGCTGACGGACGAGCAGAAGACCAAGTTCGACACGATGATGTCGCAGATGCGGGGACGCCGTGGCGGCCCTGGCGGGCCTCCGCCGCCAACTCCTCCGCAATAGCAATCGGCAGCCGCTGCTTTCCAGCGGAGAGAAAGAGCACGGGCCGGGCAGGGGCGCATCAAGCGCACTTCCCGGCTCGTTTGCTTTGCCCGCGTGCCGCATTTTGAGCGGCCTTCCTGGCGAAGCGAAGGGACATGGAAGAGACTTTTTCGGCTGGCAGAAATCATTCCGTGGAGGGCTGCTGATCGCGCCCCCTTCTTTTCCGTCGCAGGCTTCGTGTTGGATCGGCTGCGAAAGGTACAATTGGGGAGGGCAATCGGCGGGACAGCCCGCTGGAGCAAGGCAGACCCTGTGTCCCGCCTCCTGCAAGCAGCCCGACCAAGTCCATCCATACGGAAGCGAAGGGACTCGAGAGGAAGAATGAAGAAATCAACGCTGTTGATCGCTCTGTTGTTGGCCACAACCGCTGGGTTTGCCCAGGAGAGCCGGCAAGATGTGAGTTTGAGCGCGAACGCATGGGTGCAGCCGCAGGCAAATGGCAATGCGGTATCGCAAAACGCGACCATTTCGCTGGGCGCATTGGCTAGCTACCGCTTCATGCTGACGCCGCGCGGCGCGCTGGAAGCCAACTACTCCTTCACGCAGGACGTGCAGAAGTACATCGCGGCGAATTTCCTGAATGGGTACCGCATCCACTCGCGCATGCAGGAGGCGACAGCGGCCTACGTGCTGAGCTTCAACTACAAGAATTTCAACCCTTTCGTTGAGGTGGGCGGCGGCGGCGTCCTGTTCACGCCGATCAATGATTTCAGGACCACCTCTCTCGGGGCGAAGTCGGAGACCTCGATCGCGGGCCTGTGGGGTTTTGGAATTGCCTATGAGTTGAGCCCCAGCTTCGATCTTCGGGTGCAGTATCGGGCGCTTGTGCTCAAGACACCGAGCTTCGGAAATTTCGACGAGAATAATACGAACACTTACAACAATATCTCCATGCCTGCGGTTGGCATCGCTTACCACTTCTAAGGAATCTCTGCGCAAGTCCGGCTTTGAAGGGGAGGGACTTTAGTCCCGCCATCATTGGCTGAAATACAGCGGGCTTTAGCCCCCTGAGGGATCAGCAGGGGGACTTGTTCAGAGCTTACCTAAAGGTGGCTTGCGAGAAACCAAATGGAAAAGGCCCCGGCGAACTTCGTCGGGGCCTTTTTGATTCTGCGGAGCGGCGGTCAACGCACGCCGAGGATCACTGCAAGCGATAGCCCGGTCCGAAGCTCAATGCGCCAGGCTGATGCGGCCATTGGACGGGAACGATGGCCATCTCTCGCGCTCGTGCTCGTAGTTCAACACGCGAACATTTGCAGTGTCTGCTGAGGGAGAAGTCCAGGCGCCGCCGTCGATGCCGAAGAGGGCCTTCGCGCAGGGAGTGCGCGCAAAGAACCCCAAGCCTGTATAGGTTCAGGTTGACTCCGCCTGCGGCCTGCAATGTGGCCCGGAAGGCCGCACTGCAGGCCG
>JAJZHR010000350.1 GCA_021810815.1 Acidobacteriota bacterium
GCGCAGCGCGATGGTCGCGGTGGCCACAGGCACCGCTTTGTGGTCACCTCCGGCGGAGGTCCGGGCATCATGGAGGCGGCGAACCGCGGCGCGCACGAGGCTGGCGGCAAGACCATCGGCCTCAACATCAGCCTTCCTTTCGAGCAGATGCCGAATCCGTACATCACGCCGGAGCTGAACTTCGAGTTCCACTACTTTTTCATGCGCAAGTATTGGTTTGCGTACATGGCGAAGGCCCTGGTTGTGTTTCCCGGCGGCTTCGGGACGCTGGACGAAATGTTTGAGCTGCTGACGCTGGTCCAGACCAGGAAGCTGGCCAAACGGATCGCGATTGTGATGTACGGCTCCAGCTACTGGAAGACGGTGCTGAACCTGGATGTGCTGGTCGAGAAAGGTGCGATTGCGCCGGACGACATCCACCTGTTCCAGTTTGTGGACACGCCGGAGGAGGCATTCGATCAGCTCACGAAAAGCCTCATCGAGCTTCATCTGGGCGGGGTCGCTCCGGTTTCGGAGTATGCGAAGGCGGCTCCGGCCAGGGTTTCGGCAGAGCCTCAGCCGGCAGGAGTTCGAGCAGAGGATGAGGGAAGCCTTCCGAACGTGCAGGAACTGCTTGGCCCCGATCTGGCGAAGACGCGTCCCTGAATTTCGCGCAGACCGCGCCCCTGTCGGTCGCGCGTGGCGAGCGCCCTGAAAATGATGGCTGTCGTCACTTGAGCATCTGGTAATGCTGCGTTGACCCGGCTAAAATGCGTCCATACTATTTTTTGCGACTAAAAGAAACGATTTTGCAAACGAAGCGGCAAGTTCTGCGTCTAAACCTTGCAAATTGTATCCAAGTTGCGGCTCTTGGCAGATATTTTTCCAGGATTGTTGGCTGCTTAACGGCCTATTCACGTCTCTGGCCGCAGAATGAAGCATAAGTGGGGCATAGAGGAGGACGGGCCATGCAACGGACCAGCATCTCTTACTCTTGGCGGCAGCCAGGTGCTGCGCGCGAATTCTCGACGGGTGTCTCGCTCCATAGCCACACCTGCATGTCAAAAGAGACGCTCGATTTCCTTGCGAAACTGGGGAACGAGTTCGGGATCCTTCGACCGATTTTCACCAGCCGTGAGCGCTTTTGCCGAGAGAAGCGGGGCATTGAGCTCGACTATGCGCGCAGCTATTGGACGCCACCGCTGACGCCCCGCCTCGCATTCGACCTGGAGCGCAACCAGATTGAGGAGGGGCTGCAACTGGCTGGGCTCGTCTCCATCACCGACCATGACGACATCCGCGCGCCTCAGTTGCTGAGCTCCGTTCCCTCGGCGCGCAACATACCGGTTTCGGTCGAGTGGACAACGCCCTACATGGAGTCGATCTTCCATCTTGGCATTCATAACCTGCCCAGCGCGACCGGATCGGAGTGGATGAGCCGCTTCGAGGCGTTCACGGCGGCGCCATCGGACGAGATGCTGCGCGATCTGCTGGCGGAGCTGCACGCTCTGCCGAACGTTCTGATCATCTTCAACCATCCGATGTGGGACCTGTACAAGCTGGGAACAGCGCGACAGCTCTACTGCGTCAACGAGTTTCTTTCGCGGAATGGCCAGTTCATCCACGCCATCGAGTTGAACGGGCTTCGCCATTGGCGGGAGAATCGCCTGGTGCGGGACCTGGCGAGCAAGTGGAACCAGTTGGTCATCTCCGGCGGGGATCGCCACGGGACGGAGCCGAATGCGGTGGTGAATCTGACCCATGCCACCAGCTTCGATGAGTTCGTCCACGAGGTTCGCCGCGAGCGCACCAGCCACGTCCTTTTCATGCCGCAGTACGCTGAGCCGTGGAAGCACCGCATCCTGCAATCGACGCTGGACGCGATTCGCAACTATCCGGACTTCCCCGAGGGATCGAAGAACTGGGATGATCGCGTATTCCATCCGGACGCGAACGGCGTCATCCGGCCCGTGTCGCAGATCTGGCCCGGCGATGGCCGCGCTCCTGCCTACATTCGCTACATTCTGGCATCGGTGCGGCTGATGGGCGTTCGCCCGGTCTCCACGAGCCTGCGCTTCGCATGGAAGGACCGCAAGGACTTGAGCGCAGCGCTGGGAACGGCCGAGCAGGAGATGGCCTAAGCAGCCATCGCCCCTTTCGAGGCGATGGCGCGGAGCTACTCGCCCTTCTTCGCAGCTTTCTGCGCGGCCAGGAAGCGCCTCATGCGGTCCAGCGAGCGCGCCTTGCCGAAGACGGCTACGCTTTCCAGCAGTGGCGGCGACGCCGTGCGGCCGGTGATGACGGCGCGCAGCAGCATGAAGTTCTCCTTCACACTCCAATTTTTTTCCGTGCCCAGTTGGCGCAGAGCTGCGTCCATCGCTTCGGTGGTCCAGGCAGCGGCTTCGAGAGCCGTGAGTTGGTCGGCGACGAAGGAGAGCGTTTCTTCCAGGGTGCGCTTCTTCGGCAGGAAGACCTCTTGGGTGGGTAGGACATCGTCGCGGAAGAAGAAGTCGGCTAGGTCGCCGAACTGGGCCAGGGTCTCGATGCGAGTCTGGACCAGAGGTGTGATCTGGGCGAGATACTGCTGCGAGAACAGGTTTTCGCGGACGGCGTTGAGGAAGGCTTCGGGCGTGAGCGAGCGGAGGTATTCGCCGTTGAGCCACTTCAGCTTGACCAGGTCGAAGACGGGGCCGCCGAGGGAGATTTTCTCGAAGGCGAAGCGGGCCAGCATGTCCGGCAGAGAGAAGACTTCGGAGTTGGTTTCGGTGTTCGGCGGCATGCCTCCGCCCATGAGGCCGAGGAAGTTGAGCATGGCCTGCGGCAGGTAGCCGGCCTGCTGGTAGTAGATGAGAGAGACGGGGTTCTTGCGCTTGGAGATCTTCGATTTGTCGGTGTTGCGCAGCAGCGGCATGTGCCAGAAGCGCGGCATCTCCCACCCGAAGGCGTCGTAGAGAAGGACGTGCTTGGGCGTGGAGGAGATCCACTCCTCGGCGCGGATGACGTCCGTGATGCGCATGAGGTGGTCATCGACGACGTTGGCGAGGTGGTAGGTGGGGAAGCCGTCGGACTTCATCAGCACCTGATCGTCCACGTTGGCGTGGTCGAAGGTGATGTCGCCGCGCAGCTCGTCGCGGAAGGTGGTGGAGTGCGACTGGCCCTCTCCCTGGGGGACGGCCATGCGGACGGTGAAAGGCATGTCTGCGGCGAGGTTCTCGTCCACCTGCCGCTGCGAAAGAGCGAGGCAGGTGCGGGCGTAGCGCGGCGGCTGCTTGGCTGCCATTTGGAGCTTGCGCTGGGCATCCAGCTCCTCTGCCGTGCAGAAGCAGCGGTAGGCGGAGCCGTTGGCCAGGAGCTGGTCGCAGTGGTCGCGGTAGATGGCGGTGCGCTCGGACTGGCGATAGGGGCCATAGGGGCCGCCGACGTCCGGGCCCTCGTTCCAGTCCAGGCCAAGCCAGCGGAGGGAGTCGAAGATCATCTGCTCGGAGGTTTCGACGAAGCGGGCGCGGTCCGTGTCCTCGATGCGGAGGACGAACTGGCCACCGCGCTGGCGGGCGAAGATGTAGTTGAGCAGGCCGATGTAGGCGGTGCCAACGTGCGGGTCGCCGGTGGGCGAAGGAGCGATGCGGACGCGGGTGG
>JAJZHR010000351.1 GCA_021810815.1 Acidobacteriota bacterium
CCTCGTCGGGCCCAACGGCGAGCAGGGGATGAGGCCGCCGCTGAGCGCCTTGGCCATCACGATCATGTCCGGCTGCACGCCGTAGCGATGCGCTGCGAGGAAGGTTCCGGTGCGGCCCATTCCGGTCTGCACCTCGTCCAGCACGAAGAGGGTTCCGTATTTTTTGCAGAGTTCCTGCACGGCGTTGAGGTAGCCCTGCTCGGGCAGGACGATGCCAGCCTCGGCCTGGATCGGCTCCAGGACGACGGCGGCGACTTTGCGTTTGGCGAGCGCCTTCTCCATTGCTGCGAGGTCGTTGAAGGGGACCTCGATGGTGCCGGAAAGCATGGGGCCGAAGCCCTCGCGCCAGAAGGGGTCGCCCATCAGCGAGAGAGCTCCGCAGGTGAGGCCGTGGAAGGCTCCGGCGGCGTAGACGATCTCGGTGCGTCCGGTGTGGGCGCGGGCGAACTTGATGACCGTCTCCACGCCTTCGCTGCCGGAGCTGCAGAAGAACGCCTTCTCGACCTTGCCGCCAGCGCGCCGGCAGAGCGACTCTGCCAGCTCGCCTGCGCTTTCGACGATGCCGGTCTGCAACATGCCAGGGCCTTCGCGCAGCAGCTCGGCAGCGACCTGCTGCACGATGTGCGGATGGTTGTGGCCGGTGTTGTGGACGCAGTAGCCGGAGAGGAAGTCCAGGATGGTGCGGCCCTCAGTGGTTTCGAGTTCAGCGCCGCGGCAGCGGGTGTAGTGGAGATCCATCTGCAGCACGCCGACGAGCTTGGCCCACTCCGGATTCACGTGGCGCGCATAGGTCTGCTGCGCGGCCTGCTGTTGCTCTGCGGAGGTGTCCGGAGTTGCTGGATCGGTGCTTCGGGGGGCCGGATTGGGGATGCTGGATTCGGGAGTGCTGGTGCCCGGCGCTAAATCGGTATGCTCTGCAAGGATGGGTGTCATTGGTTGCCTGGAAGAAAGTCGGAAAGTTGGACGGACTGCACCTGTGAACGGTGGATGTCTGTTTAGACGATGACGCAATCCAAGTGTAATCAGTTGCGGTGCGGAGGCGCTCCGGAGCCGCAGGAACGGGGCAATCTCATTGAAGTGCCGGCAACTGGCTGCGGTGCCTGATGGCGGTGTCCGGAGGCAAAATGCGAGGTGCTTCGCGATGCTCCGGTGGACGGACGATGGGGCCGGAGATCCCGGTCATTCCGCGGCGCGGGAGCCATGCGGCGGCAGCCAAATATTCCCAGAAAAGGTGGATGCATGGACGAGCAAGCAGGAGTATGCTATATGGCAGACGGCCCCTCCTACCCGAGCCTGCTGCAAGGCAGACACGTCCGTACCTGGGACCGGCACTGACTCGAACCAGGGAGGTGCATCATGTCAATGGTGCTACTTATGTGGATCGTCTGGGCCGGACTCGCAGCCACTTTTCTGGCTCTTCTGGCTTATCGTGGAACAATCACCCGCTACGAAGAGGATCAACTCTTCCTCAACGGCGTCAACGGTGCTTCTCATCAGGAGCAGGATGAGATCATCCGCAAGGTCAATCGGTTGGAGCCAATGGTTCGCGTCTTCGGCGGTGCCGCCGGTGTGATGACCGTCGGCATCGTCAGCTTCTATGTTTGGGATGCTCTTCAACATCTGTGAGTGTTTTCGCTTTTGTCGCCTGTGAACGACCCCCGCTGCGCGTGAGGCAGGCTGCGCTTCAGAATTCGAGAAATTTCTTGGCTTGCCGGGCCAAGTCATGGTCGAATGGATAGAAGGAGCGTATGGCGACCAAGCGCAAATCTCGCGGAGCGTACATGATTTCGGCGGTGGCTGAGATGTACGAGATACATCCTCAGACGCTGCGCTTGTATGAGCGCGAAGGTTTGCTGCGGCCGTCGCGCAGCGAGGGCAACACACGACTCTACACCGATGAGGATCTGGAGCGGCTGGAGTTCATCCTGAACCTGGCGCGCGATTTGGGCGTCAACATCGCCGGCATGGCCATCATCCTGCAAATGCGCGAGCGCATGGAGGAGATGAATCGGCAGATGCAGAGCTTTGTGGATTATGTGCGCACGGAGATGCTCTCGAAGATGCAGCAGGCTGCGCCAGTGAACGAGGCTGGCCTGGTTCCGATGCGCCGGCCCGTGATCGTTCCCCAGCCTGCGCGAACTTCGCAGAAGAATCGGAAGTAGGCGGCTTCCGAACCGTTTTCGAGGGCAATAAATATTGGCCTGGGCGGCTGGAGTGCTATACCCTCGAAGCCGTGACGATGCTCGAAAACGTACCTCTCGCACCCTACACAACTTTCAAGATCGGCGGCCCTGCGCGCTGGTTCGCTGACGTGGCGGACGAGGCTGAATTGCTGGCGGCGGTGGCGTTCGCGCGCGATCGCGGCTTGCCGCTTTTTGCTCTGGGCGGTGGAAGCAACCTGCTGGTTTCGGACGCTGGATTCTCAGGGGTGGTCGCGCGGATCGTGATGAAGGGCGTGGCTGCTTCAGAGTGCGGAGAGGAGTTCCGCGTCGCTGCGGGCGAGGACTGGGACGGGTTCGTTCGGCTGGCGGTCGAGCTGAACTGCGCCGGCGTCGAGTGCCTGGCTGGGATTCCGGGGACGGTCGGCGGAACTCCAGTGCAAAACGTTGGAGCGTACGGGCAGGAGGTGGCGGAGACTATTCAGGGCGTCCGCGCTCTGGATCTGCGGACGCGCGAGTTTGTCGAGATGGGCCGCGAGGAGTGCGGTTTCAGCTACCGCCGCAGCATCTTCAACACTACAGAGAAGGGCCGCTACATCGTCACGCGCGTGGACTACAAGCTGCGGCAGGGCGGCGCGCCGTCGCTGGCGTACGCCGATTTGCAGAGGCGCTTCGCGGACGCGGCGGCACAGCCCACGCTGGCAGAGGTGTGCGATGCCGTGCGGCAGATCCGCCGCAGCAAGGGCATGTTGATGGTGCAGGGAGAGGCGGACAGCCGCAGCGCCGGCTCCTTCTTCAAGAACCCTGTGGTTCCCGCCGCGGACCTCGCGGGAATAGCGGTTGCAGCGGGCTTGGCGGAGGGAGCGGTGCCGCGCTATCCGGCGGCGCATGGCAGGGTGAAGCTGCCGGCCGCGTGGCTGCTGGAGAAGGCTGGCTTCGCGAAGGGGACGGCGCAGGGGCGAGCTGGCATCTCCTCGCGCCACACGCTTGCTCTGGTCAACCTGGGAGGAGCGACGGCGGCGGATGTGATTGCGCTGCGCGACCACATTGTCGCAGTTGTCGAAGGGAAGTTCGGAGTGCGCCTGGAGCAGGAGCCGGTGCTGCTGTAGCAAGGCTTAGCTGCTGGTGTTGCGCAGGCTTTCAAGCAGCCACGCCCGCTCCTTCGCCAGGACCAGCGATGGCAGCCCTTGCGCCTTCACTTTTCCGTCTTCGAGCACGATCGCTTCTGTCGCCGTCCGGAACGCTTCGCTCACGTCATGGGTGACGGAGAGAATGGAAGCGTCGGAGTGGGCCAGCCACTGCTTCAGGCCGTCGATCAGGGACTGCTTGAGAGCGGCATCGAGGCCGGTGAACGGCTCGTCCAGCAGCAGAAGCAGGGGTCGGGCGGCGAGCGCGCGGGCCAGTGCCACCCGCTGGCGCTCTCCGCCAGAGAGTTGCGCGGGCATGCGGTCGCG
>JAJZHR010000352.1 GCA_021810815.1 Acidobacteriota bacterium
GAAGCCCGGGGACGAGGTGGAGACGGTCGTTCTCGCCGTGAATCCGGTGGATCGCCGCATTTCGCTCGGCATGAAGCAGCTCCAGGAGAACCCATGGGAGCAGCTTGAGGACAAGTACCCGACGGGTGCCATCGTCGAGGGCCGCGTCCGCAACCTGACCGACTTCGGAGCTTTCATCGAGATCGAAGACGGCATCGATGGCCTGGTCCACGTCAGCAACCTGAGCTGGACCAAGCGCGTCAAGCACCCGTCCGAGATTCTGAAGAAGGGCGAGAAGGTGAAGGCGATCGTCCTCGGCGTGGAGCCGGAGAACCGCCGTCTTTCGCTCGGGATCAAGCAACTGCAGCCCGATGTATGGGAGACGTTCTTCGCGCAGCACCGCGTGGGCGACGTCATCAAGGGCAAGGTGCTTCGCTCGGCGCAGTTCGGCACGTTCGTCGAGATCGCCGAGGGTGTTGAGGGTCTCTGCCACGTTTCCGAGGCGGCGGATGCTCTTGGCCAGCCGGTGAAGCTCGAGCCCGAACAGGAGCACGAGTTCAAGATCATCAAGATGAGCCAGGAAGAGAAGAAGGTCGGCCTCAGCCTCCGCGCCGTCGGCGAAGAGGGCACGCGGGCGGAAGTGGAAGCCTACAAGGAGAGCTACAAGGCTCCCTCCTCGAAGGGTTCCAAGGGCGGAGTCTCGCACTCCTCCTCAAGCTCCTCCGGCAGCACCACGCTGGGCGACCTGCTCAACTGGAAGAAGTCCGAGCGCGAGTAGCCCGGCTTCCATCGAACAAGCAAACGAAGCGCCGCTCCCGAGAGGGGGCGGCGTTTTTGTTGTTCCATCAAATTGGCTTGGCGGCGCTCTGTTTGTGGGCGCTTGATTTCAACATCTCACATGTGGAGTGCGCTTGTTCGTTGGGCAGCAGGAGGCTCCTCCCTGCCCGGCCAGATCCCAGCCCGCATCGATGCTGACATTGCTTCTGGCCGAAATGGCGCCTTGCGCCTGCACTTCACCGGAGGGATCGCCATGACCATCAACATGCCTGGCAAGCGGACTACTTTCGCGCTTCTGGCGGTGGTGCTGCTGCCACTGCTGGCTGGATGCACCCGGCACAGCAAGAACGAACGGTACATCCTGGTCGCAAGCAACACCTCGATTCCCTACTGGCAAACCGTAAGGGAGGGATTCGCCACCGCCGCCCGCCAGTACGGCGTGACGGTGGACGTCCGCGGGCCTTCCAACTTCGACCCTCAAATGGAGGCCGACGATTTCCACTCGGTGGCGGCAAGCAGGCCCGCAGGAATCCTTGTCTCGGTGGCAGACGCTACTTTGATGACGCCGCAGATCGACGCTGCCATCGCGGCCGGCATCCCCGTGATCACCGTCGACTCCGACGCTCCATCCAGCAAGCGGCTCTATTTCATCGGCACCAACAATCTTGAGGCCGGAAGGCTCGGCGGAGCGCGTGTTGCCGCTCAGCTCAACAGCAAGGGGAACGTCGTCTTCTTCACCATCTCAGGGCAGCCGAATCTGGAAGAGCGGCTCAAGGGCTACCAGGACATCTTCGCGTCGCATCCCGGGATCAAGATCGTCGACGTCTTCGATACCAAAGGGGACTCCGGCGCAGCCATGGACAAAACCGCGGAATATCTCGCGCGCACCGGACCGAACAAAATCGACGCGTTTGTTTCCCTGCAATCCACCGCAGCCAAGGATGTGGCGGATGCGTTCAAACGAGCCAACGCCACTGGCCGTCTGATCGTCGGCATGGACGTGACTCCTGCCACTCTGCAGTTGGTCAAAGATGGCACCATCGACTCGACCATCTCGCAAAAGCCCTACACCATGGGCCTGCTCGGGCTGAAAGCTCTGGACGAAATCCACCACTACCCGGTGCAGCCGCTTGGCAAGGATTACTCGCTGGACTCGTACTCTCCGTTCCCTGCCTTTGTGGACACCGGCGTGGCTCTGGTGGACCAGACCAATGTCGGAGCTGTGATCAAGGGGCAGCAGGGCGCCGGGAGCCAGTGAACTGGGCCTGCAAACCGCTATTTGCCGGCTGTGTTGATCTTCAGGTTGATGACGAAGAGGTTGCTGGAATCGAAGGAGCTGATGGTTTTGGTCGGGCTTTTCTTTCCTGCGGCCTCTGCCCATAGCTGGTAGTCGGTGGAGGAGGAGAGCTGTCCGAAGCGGTAGCTGCCATCAGCCGCGGCGATGTAGCTCTTGATGCCCATGGTGCGGGTATCTTTCAGGTACACCACCGCGCCCGAGATGGCTTTGCCGCTCTGGTCGGTCACATTGCCCTGGACCACGCGCTCGACGGGGCCGCGCTGGTCTGGTGCGGCGTGTCCGACGGAAGGAGTCGCCAGGACCGCAGCGACCGGGGCGAGGAGAAGGACGGCAGAGAGAAGGTGGCGGAGCAGAAGTCTACGTGATTGCGCGGATGCCATGCCATCAAGTATACGGTGGCCGCTTGGGCAGGGCTACTCCTACTCCTCCTCCTCTTCTTCGCCGATTTTGTCCTCGTCCTCGTAGCCTTCCTCCTCCACGCGGGCGAGCTCGAGCGGCTCGGTTCCAACCACCTCGAACTCCGTGCCGCATTCGTCGCACAGAATCACGTCGCCTTCATCGACCTCATCAATATCGATGTCCAGTGGTGCGTCGCATTCAAGACATAGAGCCATTACGAATAACCTCCAACTGCCGGGATATGGGATGATATGGAGCAGAAACTTTGGTGTGCGACTTCGCTAGTTTTAGAGTGTCTTCGCCGCTGCGTCAAGCGGCATGTTTCTCCGTTCGCAAATGCCTGCCAACCATAAGGACGTCTATGACTCGATTTCGGATGCATGACACCGCGCAGATATTCGTCGCTTTCTCGCTGATCGCGATTTTTTCATTCACCTTTTCCGCTGCATCGGCGCAGGCCCAGTCGCCTGTGCCCGCGCAGATCGGCGCGCCTGTCCGGCCCGCGCCTGCCGATCCTGCGATCAGCAAGGCACTCCAGCAGGTGTCGGCAGCGCAGGTGCAGGCGACCATTGAGAAGCTGGTCAGCTTCAACAACCGCAGCACCCTCTCCAGCATGGACAAGGACCTTCCCCCGGGTCAAGGTGTGACCGCTGCCGCCGACTGGATCTACAGCCAGTTCGAGGCCTATTCGAAGGCATGCGGAGGGTGTCTGGAGGTGAAGCGCGACACCTTCATCGATCCGGTAGCTCCTCGGGTGCCTCAGCCCACCACCCTGACCAACGTGTACGCCATTCTGCGCGGCAGCGATCCCGTCCAGGCGAAGCGCATGTACCTGGTGACGGGACATTACGACTCGCGCAACTCCGACACGTTCAACACGCGCGATCCTGCGCCGGGAGCCAATGACGACGCCAGCGGCGTCGCGGTCAGCCTGGAGTCCGCAAGGGTGCTGAGCAAGATGAAGTTTCCAGCGACGCTGGTCTTCGTGGCGGTAGCTGGCGAGGAGCAGGGGCTGGATGGCAGCCACCACCTGGCGGAGCTGGCCAAGAGCGAGGGATGGGATCTGCAAGGCGTTCTGAACAACGACATTGTCGGCGGCAACACAACGCCCGGCGACACGCTGCAGGACAAGACGGCCGTCCGTGTGTTCTCC
>JAJZHR010000353.1 GCA_021810815.1 Acidobacteriota bacterium
ACGACGTCGAACTGCGCGATGAAAGCGCGGAGTGGGCCGGCATCGGCATCGCAGGCCCAAACGCAGCAGAGGTGCTTGCGAAGCTGAGCATCCTCGGTCACGCATCAGGCATTCAACTCAGCGATCTGCAGCTCAACGGCTTCGGCCATGTCCGTCTGGTCGCAGCGCACCATCCCGGCGTCCCCCGCTTCGAGCTTTGGGCCAGCCCCAACGCAATACAGAGTCTTCGCAACGAGGTTTTGGGCGCTGGCGCTGCTCTCTGCGGCGCCGAGGCCGTGGAGTGGCTGCGCATCCTCGAAGGCATACCCCTCTATGGCAAGGACATCCGCGACAAGGACCTGCCGCAGGAGACAGCCCAGGCGCACGCTCTGCACTTCGCAAAGGGCTGCTACATCGGCCAGGAGATTGTCGAGCGCATCCGCTCGCGCGGCGCTGTCCATCGCACCTTCTCCGGATTCCGACTGAAGGGCGACCTGCCTGCGGTCGATGGCGCCGCGCTCGAAGCAGACGGCCAGAAGGTGGGCGAGCTGACAAGCTCAGCGCGCATCCCGCTCGACGGCGGCGAAGCCACGCTGGCCCTCGGCTACGTCCGGCGCGAAGCCCTGGAGCGCAACACCGAGCTGCGCTACCCTGGCGGCGTCGCAGAGGCGGTCGGGCTCCCGCTCCGATTCTCCTGAGCATGCATCCAATCCAGGTGGCTTCAAGCGGCTCCGTCCGCGATCAAGTAGACTTTCGAATCGTTGTCCAAAAGAGGAAATGCTTATGTCTGAAAAAGAACCAGAGTTCGTCGTAACCGACCGTCGCAAGTTCACCCTGGAAGGCGACAGACGCGAAGACGCTCCGCAGGAACAGGAATGGGTTCCGACCCCGATTCTTCCCGCGAAGGAATCCGCCCCCGCGGCAGCTTCGCCCGCCCAGCCCGCGGGCCCCAGAGCAGTTCCGGATGCGGCTCCCGCAGCCTCCAGCCTGGACGCCGCCGCCGCGAATGCCGCGCAGAAGGACGAGCAGGAGCAGATGCAGGAGCAGGACCAGATGCCGCAGCCGCCCACCGAGGCCGAGGCCGCTGAGGCCCATGCGGTCTACACCGCCTCCTCGCGACAGCTCGATGAGGTCGTGCGCGCGGCGAATCCCGGCATGCAGCCGATTCCCGTCATGGACTTCCCCCATCTCGTGCAGTCGCTCTACATGAGCGCGCTGATGCAGATGGGCGCTGGCACGCCAGAGGGACAGCAGCCTCGCCTGGACATTCTCGGAGCGCGCCAGACCATCGACATGCTCGGCGTCCTCTCTGAAAAGACCGCTGGCAACCTGAGCGACGAGGAGACCGCCTTCCTGCAGTCCGCTCTGTTCGAACTGCGCATGGGCTTCCTCGAAATCACGCAGGCCATCGCGCGCAACGCCCGGCAGCAAGCCCAGAGCCAAACCTCCGCCTCCGACCCCAAACCGCCGGGCAAGCCCACTTTGGTCCGCTAGTTTTGCGCATTTCCAAAAAAAGTGCAGAGAAACCATAGTACGTCTTGGATGGGGCACGGCTAACGTTGTCATCTGAGCGCAAAAACGTTGTCATCCTGAGCGCAGCAGCAACAACAAGCGCCGGGTGCCCCATGCATCGCAGCTTGATCGCGATGAGTGGGATACTCACCTTGCGAATGCAACGACCACAGTGGCAATGCAATGCATTCGAACCTTTTGTTAAAGGCATGGCTTCGGCCATGCCGTAACCGCTGAAGCAAGGCAAGGAGCTTGAGCCCCGGAGGGAATGTTCCCCCTTCGTCTGCAATCGTGACTTGAAATGAAAGCTCTCCTCACCATCCTTGGCAGTGGCACATCGATGGGCGTGCCCACGCTCGGCTGCAACTGCCGCGTCTGCACCTCCACCGACCCGCGCGATACGCGCACGCGTCCCTCGGCGATGGTGGAGTACGCTGATCGCCGCATTCTCATCGACACCGGCCCGGACTTCCGCGCGCAGGCACTCCGCGAAGGCATTGACCGCGTCGATGCCATCCTCTACACCCACGCCCACGCAGACCACATCCTCGGCCTGGACGACCTGCGCCCGCTCAGCTTCCTCGGCGAGCAGAGAATGCCGCTCTACGCCGACGACGCCACAGCCACCGTGCTGGAGCGCATTTTCGACTACACCTTCTCCGCCGAGAGCGTCTATCCCAACCGCGCCCGGGTCGATCTGCACCGCATTCCCGACGCAACCTCCACCGTCGAAATCCACGGCGCTGCCTTCCAGCGCATTCCTCTCAAGCACGGTCGGCTCGATGTCGCCGGCTACCGCTTCGGCAACGCAGCCTACCTCACCGATGTGAGCGAAATTCCAGCCGAAAGCGCTCCTCTTCTTCAGGGCCTCGATGTCCTCATCCTCGACGCTTTGCGCCACACGCCGCACCCCAGCCACTCCCACCTGGAGAACTCCATCGCTCTTGTGAATCAACTCCAGCCGCGCAGAGCATGGTTCACCCACATGGGCCATGAGCTGCACCACGCAGACACCGACGCAGCGCTTCCGCCGCACATCCGCCTCGCCTACGATGGCCTGCGCATCCCGTTCGAGATTTGAAGCGCGCATGAAGATATTTCGCCAACTCGCGGACGTCCCGCACGACCTCGGCCCCACCGTAGCCACCATCGGCAACTTCGACGGCGTCCATTTCGGCCATCGAGCTGTCCTTGCCGAAGTCATCCAGCGCGCCAAATCCCTGCGCGCCAAATCGGTCGCCGTCACATTCGATCCCCATCCAGCGATGGTGCTTCGCAAGGGCGCAGGGCCGGAGCTGATCACGCCGCTTGAAGAGAAGCTGTCTCTGCTCGCCGCCTGCGGCCTGGACGCGGTGCTGGTGCTTCCCTTCACGCAGGCCATGTCGCAGCTCTCCGCCAAACAGTTCGCCACCGGCGTTCTGCGCGACACGCTCCACGCCGTCGAAGTGCATGAAGGCGAGAATTTCCGCTTCGGCAAGGGAGCGGAGACAGGCGTCGCCGGCCTCGCCTCGATTGGCCGCGAACTAGGCTTCAATGTGGCCGTCTATTCCCCAAGAACCATGCGCGGAAGCTCCGTCTCCTCCAGCCGCATCCGTGCGATGATCGCCGCCGGGGACGTCTCGAATGCGCGCGCTCTGCTCGGCCGCAGCTTCGCCATCAACGGACATCCGGCCAAAGGACGCGGCCTCGGCTCGCTGCACACTGTCCCCACCATCAACCTTGGCCCCTACGCCAGCCTGCTCCCTGCGAACGGCGTCTACATCGCCTGCCTCAGCATCGACGGAGAGGTGTTCCAGGCCGTGACAAACATCGGAAACCGGCCCACCTTTGGCGAAGACTCGTTCGCGGTCGAGTCGCACCTGCTGAACTTCCATCCGGTCGCGCTCACCGAGCAGACCCAGCTTCGACTCACCTTCCTGAAACGCCTGCGGGCAGAGCAGAAGTGGCCCTCTACTCAGGCTTTGCTGGCACAGATCCAGAAGGACGTGGCGCAGGCGCAGCGTTACTTCCATCTCCTGAAGGTGCGTTCCCCCCAACCCCTGTGACGGGCGTCCCATGCAGCCCTGCGGCGCCGCCGGTCGGCGCTTTGCCATGCAATGGCACAAACGGCTTG
>JAJZHR010000013.1 GCA_021810815.1 Acidobacteriota bacterium
CTTGCAGGATCAGGATGGAAAGGCTGGATCTCCCCAAAGCGCCGCACCTCAGGATCGAGGGTTGAGCGTTCGGCACCGCGATGTCTTCCATCCCTGCTCCAAGCTCGTGGATCAGGCTGATTTTCATCCCGGTTGCAGCGGCCATCTTTATCTCGGGGAGAAGTCTATTCGACGATTGCCTGAAGACGCAATCTGAGCGGCATGCGGCACGGCCCTGTTGCCGAAACTTGTTTGGCAACTGCGCAGGGCGGCAGGGTCGCCATGTCAGAGACGCGCCATATCATGTACTGTTGAACGCTTACTGGCGCAAGGGAACGTGCGGCTTCGGAGAAAAAGTTGGCTACAAGTGACGGGAGGTTTTCGATGAGGGTTGGCGCAGTGGTGCTCACGACAGCCGCATTCCTGTCCAGCATGTGGTGCATGGGACAGCAAGCGCAATCTACAGGCCCTTCACAAGCAGACAGCAGCACTGTGTCCAGCGACGGCACGGCATACGTCACGCGCGTGGTGCCGGTGCCGACAACGATCAGCCCTCAGGCGCAGAAGATGCTGGCGCGGCCAATGTCGGACGTTGCAGTTCCAGAGAGCCTGCAGCATCGGCGAGAACACACGGATGAATGGCAGGCGCGTGCCGGCGAGGCTTTTCGCGCTATGTATCCGGTGAACGTGTCCGCGAGAACCATCGCGGGAGTGCCGACCAGGGTCATCGATCCTCTGTCGATTCCCATAGCAAAGCGGAGCCGAGTATTAATCAATCTGCACGGAGGCGGCTTCAATTCGGATTCAGGATCGCTGACTGAATCTATTCCTGTGGCCTTCATGTCGCAGACCAAGGTTGTTGCGGTTCTGTACCGCCTGGCCCCGGAGCATCCCTTTCCGGCGGCTGTCGATGATGCGGTCGCGGTCTATCGGGAATTGCTGAAGTCCTACAAGCCGCAGGACATTGGGGTTTTCGGGACCTCAGCTGGCGCCATCCTGACGGGCGAAGTGGCCGTGAAGTTGCGACAACTTGCTCTGCCTCTGCCAGGGGCACTCGGTATTTTTTCCGGAATGGGCGATTTCAGCCAGAACGGAGATTCCCAAGCGCTGTATTCGCTGGAGGGACTCTCCGGGCATCTCGATCCGCCTACGCCAAAGCCGCAGAGCAAGAATGAATATGCTGGCAAGGTTGATCTGAAGGATCCAGTGCTATCGCCGCTGTATGCCGATCTCCATGGCTTCCCGCCAACGCTCTTCCTTACCAGCGGCCGCGACATGCTTCTAAGCGGGACGACGATACTGCACCGCGCTTTTCTGCGAGCCGGAGTGGACGCTCAGATCGTTGTCTTCGAAGGCCTGCCACATGCTTTCTGGAACAATGAGACGCTGCCTGAGACCAAAGAAGCCAATCAGATAATGACTGGCTTCTTCGATAAACATCTAGGCAAGCGGTGATTCGCCCGTGTTTGCGACAGATGTCGCCGTTATGATGATTCAGTTGCCTTCAATAAAACTGGCGCGGGCCCCAATGCTGCAGATTCGCGCCAGCCTGGCGAGCGGCCCGTGTTGCAGGCCTTCAAGCTGCTTTGACTTCCACCAACTTCGGCGCGGAAGCTTTGGGCAGCTTGATTTCCAGAATGCCCTTGTCCAGAGTTGCTGTGACCTTATCCGGATCCACGTTGGACGGCAGAGAGATACGCCGACAGATCTCGCTGCTGGAAATCTCGCTGTAATACCGCTTGCCTTTGTGTTCAGCCTCTTTCTTCTTCTCGGACTTGCCATAGATGGAGAGGCCATCACGCTCTGCCTGAATGGACAGTTCCTTCGCTTCAAAGCCAGGCACCTCGGCCCGGACGATCACATCACGGTCTTTCTCTTCGATCTCGACCGGGGCTACTTTGACCAGTTCGGACTCCGCTCGGAACCAGTCGTCGAAAGCTGAGCCATTTGCACCTTCCCTGTTTTCGAAGAGGCTGAAGGCCCGCTTCTCAATCCTCTCCATCAGACGATTCATGTCATCGAAAATCGAGGATGGGCGGACGATGTTGATGCTGGGCGTTCCTGTGGTTGGTTGTTTTGCGATTGCGGTGGACATAATATTTCTCCTCTTGTGAATAGGACCCGACTTAGCCAAGACGACGCGCGAGAGAATTGAGAATCCTCACTCCTGCAAGCTAATTGCTCGGAGCGATGGCGCGCTGTGATGTTGGACACAGAGGATTGTGATGAACAGCAGGGCGTGTCACTCGCTGAACTCCATGTGGCTTCGAGTCTGCATGCAGCATCGCAAAATGCAGCCATCTTCCAAGGCCTGAGCGGCCACCCATCCGTGTCAGTGCTGCCACAGAATCCACCCTGCCTCCAGCGGAATGGAAGCAGCCGCCTTGCATGGAATCACACGTGGCGTGTAGTCGCTGGAGGGACGATTTGCGGGAACCCTCGCTGAATAGACGTGCCAGCCCTTCATTGCAGTTGCCGACCGATCTCGCGCCATCGGCTGACGGGAGGATCCGCAACCGTCCGGGCCCTCCGCGTACAATTCGACCATCACCGCGTCCGGGGCAAGCTCCTCAAGATAAACACTTGCCGCAAAATGGAATTGCTCTTTCTCCGTTTGGATTTTGACTTCTCCAAATCGCAGTGCCGGCCAATGCTGCTCCAACTGGCTGGCCCAGACGCACAACTCCCGCGCGTGCTTCCCGTTTTCCGCTGTGCGCTCGCGATACGCCTTCGCAGCCGGCAGATAGTGGTCCTCCGTGTATTGGCGGACCGCTCGATTGGCTGAGAAGGCAGGGGTCAATCGCGCCATGCTCTCCCGCATGCGGGCAACCCACGCAACCGGAATCCCGCGTTGGTCGCGGGCATAGAATTCGGGCAAAATCTGCTGTTCCAGCAAGGTGTACAGCTCATTCGCCTCGACTGCGTCCCATGCGGGATTATCCCCGTGCTCCTTCCCATCCCCGATGGCCCATCCCACATCCGGCGAATAAGCCTCGGCCCACCAGCCATCGAGCTCCGACAAGTTCAGGCCTCCATTGACCAGCACCTTCATGCCGCTGGTGCCGCATGCCTCCCAGGGGCGCTGCGGCGTATTGATCCACAGGTCAACACCCTGCACCAGGCTCTCAGCGATCCCCATGTCGTAATCCTCAAGAAAGATCACATGCGGGCGCGCCTCCGGGCGGCGTATAAACCGCGCCCATTGCTCAAGCATCGCCTCTCCGAACGGGTCGTTAGGATGGGCCTTGCCAGCAAGCACGAGTTGCACAGGGTATCGGCTGTTCGTCAAGATGCGGAGAAGTCGTTCCGAGTCATGCAGAAGGAGATTGGGGCGTTTGTAGGCAGCGAAGCGCCTGGCGAACCCTATCGTCATCGTCTCTGGATTGAAGATATCTTTGGCGATCGCAGCATCCTCTTCGGCGGCTCCCCGCGCTGCGAGTTGGCGCAATAACAGCTCCCGCGTGTCTGCAACGAGAGACTTGCGCGCCGCCGCTCGCATCTGCCAGAGGTCGACGTCGCTCACCTGGCGCACGGCCTGCTCCGTACCAGTCAGCGATTCGCGCCATCGATCTTTTCCGCATGCCGACGTCCACAGTTGATCGGATTCAACCGAGTCCCAACTCGGCATATGCACTCCGTTGGTCACATGCCTCACCGGCACCTGATGCTGCGGCCAACGAGGAAAGAGCCGCTGGAACAAAGCACGGCTTACTTCGCCATGAAGGCGGCTGACGCCATTGATTCTTCCGCTTCCCCTCACAGCGAGATAGGCCATGTTGAATGGCTCATGAACATCGTTGGAGTTCTGCCTTCCAAGCGCGAGCAAATTCTCATAGGAGATACCGAGGCCGCGCTCGGCATATTTCCTCAGGTGGGTCGCCATCAATTCCGGAGAGAAGACATCGAACCCCGCAGCCAGGGCGGTATGGGTTGTGAACAGGTTGCCGGCGCGCGTGGCTGCCAGAGCCACGTCGAAGGAACTCTTCTCGTCCTCCATCCAGCAGCGGGCACGCTCCAAGACGGCGAACGCGGCATGCCCTTCATTCAAATGACAAATCTCTGGATCGATGTTCAGGGCGCGCAGCAAACGCCATCCTGCTATTCCCAGCACAAGCTCCTGCTTCAGCCGCAGATCCGAACCTCCGCCGTAGAGCTGGCTTGTGACTCCGCGATAGACCGGAAGATTTGCTGGATCATTGGTGTCCAACAGATATAGCCTGTTCCGACCGACCTGGACCTGCCACGCGCGGATCCAGAGCGGTGCGCCGGGCAGCGGAAAGCGAAGGCGCAACCACTCGCCGTTCGCCTGGCGTACCGGTGAGATAGGAAGCTGTCCCGGATCGTTGTATGGGTACAGTTCGAGCTGCTTGCCCTCAGCGTCCATCGTCTGGCGAAAATAGCCTTGCTGATACAGCAGGCCCACAGCAACAACAGGAACGCCCAGGTCGCTCGCTGCTTTCAATTGATCGCCCGCGACGTTTCCCAACCCGCCGGAATAGATCGGGAGAGACTCGCTCAACATGTATTCCATGCTGAAGTAAGCGACCGCCTTCAGGGCTGAGTTGGGATACTTCTTTTGGAACCAGGCCGGATTTCCAAGCTCCTTCTGTTGCTGAAGAAGATTCTTCAAAAGCGCCTTGATTGCCGGGTCTCTGGTCGCATTCTGCAACTTATCCGGGGACACACTCTGAAGAACGACCCACGGATTGTGGGTCAGCTCCCATAATTCCGGCTCCAGTTGTTCCCACAGATCATCCGTAGCGTGATTCCAGGACCAGCGCAAATCCAGCGCCAACCGAACCAGCGCATCGGCGGACATCTCTGAAGCATATTTCGCGTACCCGGCATTGCTCATGCTTGCTCCTTGCCAGGCTTTGCGCCTGCAGGGTTTCCATTCCTCACATCGCTATCAGCGCAAAGCATCGCCGATGGAAGCACGACTGCGGAGCCACTGGTTCGATCATCGAGGATCGCCAGCATCGCCTGGTTGATCTGCTCCAACCGAAACGTCTCAACCGATGGACTCAAATGGATTTCCTCGGCGACTTTCAGGAAGTCGCGACCGTCCTTCCGCGTCATATTCGCCACACTCCTCAGCTGACGCTCGCCCCAGAGCAGCTTGTCGTAATCGAACTGGGGCATGCGATCCAGATGGATGGCGTTGATGGCGACAATTCCGCCTTTGGCCACAGATCCGAGCGCCGCCAACACCACATCTCCAGATGGAGCAAAGGTGATGGCTGCATCGAGATCGACAGGCGGACGATCAGTAGCCTCACCCACCCACTCGGCTCCAAACTCGCGCGCTCGCTTCTGGTGCGTTGCATCTCTTGTGCTCACGTACACCCGGCAATCCCACTCCTGCAGCACCTTGATCATCAACTGAGCGGAGGAGCCGAAGCCAAAGAGCCCAACACTCTGCCCGCGACGCACCTCCGCGACCCGCAAGCTGCGAAAGCCAATGATCCCGGCGCAAAGCAAAGGAGCGACTGCGACATCTGAAAGTCCATGGGGAAGCGGCAGCAGGAAGTCCACTCGCGCCGTTGCGTACTCCGCAAAGCCGCCATTGCGGCTGTATCCCGTATAGGTCGGATCGTCGCACAGGTTTTCGCGATCAGCCCGACAATAGCTGCATGTGCCATCCACACCGCCCATCCAGGAAACTCCAACGCGCATGCCCGAGGGAAACGCAGAAGAAGGTGATTGAACCACCTCTGCGACAATCTGATGCCCAGGAATCAGATCCTTCGATTTCTGCGGAAGCTCTCCTGCGGTGATGTGGAGATCTGTGCGGCAGACGCCGCATGCAAGCACCTTCAAGAGCGCTTCGCCAACACCAGGAACCGGCATGGGAACCTCCTCGATAGAGAGCGGGTTCTCACGGAACGGAGCGGGCTTCCTCAGGATAGCGGCGCGCATCTGCTATCGTCCTCATCAGGGATCAGGCAAACACCCATGACTGCTGCCCAATGCCGATCATCCTAACCGATGCGCCCCGGAAAATGTGGATCAGCAGCATCACATGGACACACCACTAGCTGAGTACCCGCAGAATCCGGATCTGGGCAGACTAAGGGGGTACGACGCCAAACTGCGTCGCGCGTTTGCGCGAGCGAAATGACACCTTGTCTATCCAGCGCAATAAATCCCCATTAATTAATCCTATGCGCTAGCTGCCATTTGGATTTGAGGCTGGGGACGGCGCTGCGAGATTGCAGCAATGGTATGAGAGGTATGCTCAGCCGTGTCGCGCAGCGCGATATCCGCCTGGGCTACAATCCCGATGCAAATGCCCTGGCTGTCAACGACAGGCATCCGCCTCACCTGGTTCCGCTCCATGCTGGCTTCGCATGCTTCCATTGAGTCGCCAGGGCCGCAGGTTGCGGGTCGCTCTGTCATCACGTCAGCGACCTTGACCGCATCAATGGACTTTCCAGCAGCAACCGCTCTGACGCAAATATCACGGTCCGTGATGATACCGAGCAACTTCCGCTCGTTGCAATCATTGACTACGGGAATAGCCCCAACGCTGCGGTCTTTCATAATCTGCGCAGCCTTTTGCACCGAGTCTGCCGGGGTGCAACAAAATACCGTCTTGCTCATAACATCCTGAACTTTCATGAGAATTCTCCTTCTATCCGAACGCTTTCCTGCGATCGGATTCTCGACATCCCATGCAAGACGAGGCGCCGAGTTCCCACACTAGCACCGTATCCCAGGAAATGCTGTGATGCCTGTCACCACACCTTTCTGGCACAACACCAAAAACTCATGCAATCCGATGGAAACATCCCCTGCTCGGACGATTGTGTGCTCGTTCCGGAGCGCTCTCTCGCGAAGGGTACCGCCAGCATGATTGGCGAGCACCACCAGTCTGAAAAGCATCACAAACTTGCGTGACAAGCATCACCGCGCGCGGATTCTGCCTTCCCTAATATTTAATTCCGACGGGTTGTCGGGTCTGGCAATTGATCCATCCCCAAGGACCCGTCAGAACTGGGAGTAAAGGCCATGATCTTCAACGACAGAGAAGATGCGGGACGTCGATTGGCACATGCGCTCTACGAATACGCCAATCGCAAGGATGTAACAGTACTTGGCATTCCGCGCGGCGGTGTAACAGTCGCTTTTGAAGTGGCAGAAGCATTGCATGTGCCGCTGGATATTTTTCTCTCGCGGAAGCTGGGTGTTCCAGGCCAGGAGGAGCTTGCGTTCGGAGCGATCGCAGCCGGAAATGGGCGCTATCTGGATCAGCAGGTTATACAGGCTGCTGGAATCTCCGAGCAGCAGATTGAACGCATCACCGACCAGGTAAAAGAGGTGCTGCACGAGCGCGCCTCGCTCTATCGAGGCAACCGTCCGCCGCTCCATGTCGAGGGACGCGTAGTTATCCTCGTAGACGACGGAGTTGCCACAGGGGCTAGTATTTTCGCTGCGATCAATGCGCTCCAGCAGATGAAGTCGGCCAAGCTTGTGGTCGCAGTTCCGGTGGCGCCGGCTTCCACCTGCGCCTGGCTCAGGAAATTGGTGGATCAGTTCGTCTGTCTGGATGAGGAGGAGCAGTTTTATGCTGTCGGCCAGTTTTACCGGGACTTCTCGCAGGTCACTGACGAAGAAGTAATATCTTTGCTCCGGCGCGCCGAGCATTTGCCAAGCCCCGCGCATATTCAGCCTGCTCAGGATGCTACCCAGGATGAAGTCCATCGCGAGGTTTCTATCCATGTGGGAAATGTCTGGCTGGATGGTACCTTGTCTCTACCCAAAGGAGCAAAAGGTATTGTTGTATTCGCTCATGGAAGCGGCAGCAGCCGTCACAGCCCTAGAAATCTGCATGTGGCAGAGGTCTTGCAATCCCGGAGAATTGCAACTCTGCTTTTCGACTTGCTGACGCCGCAAGAGGAAGCGGTGGATCAGCGTACCGCCGAGTTGCGCTTTGATATCAGTCTGTTATCCGCGCGACTGGTTGGGGCAACCAAATGGCTCGAGCAATCCGCTGCAACCAGTCACCTTATCATCGGCTATTTCGGCGCCAGCACAGGCGCTGCGGCGGCTCTAGTTGCTGCTGCGCAGCTACCGGACAAGATCGCCGCTGTAGTTTCCCGCGGAGGCCGGCCAGACCTGGCAGCAGATGCCCTGGAGAAAGTTCAAGCTTCCGTGTTGCTGATTGTTGGCGGACGGGATGAGACGGTCCTAACCATGAATCGTCAGGCATTGGCAAGACTGCGGTGCCAGAACAAGCAGTTGGTTGTCATCCCCGGGGCAACCCATCTCTTTGAGGAAGCGGGGAAACTGGAGCAGGTGGCGGGGATCGCGGCTGATTGGTTTGCCCACCATCTTTTGCAGGAACGCTTGCATCAGAAAGAAGTGGCATCGATCGGAAGCTCTGGAACCCACTAAGCGTCCGCAATGTCCCGCCAGACGAGTTCTGGAGTTGCGGCCTTGCGACACACCTTAGCTCCAGAGGAAGCTCCTGGAGGCTGTCAATGCTCAACGCGATCATACCCATCGTCAGCGACCTGGTGCGCGATGCCGCTCATCCATTGACTGGCTTGCCGACGGATTATGATGCTCTGCTCGAATTCGTCGGCGACGCCCGCTTCGTTCTGCTCGGCGAAGCCTCCCATGGTACGCATGAGTTCTATCGCGAGAGGATCCGAATCACCCAACGCCTGATACGCGAGAAGGGCTTCGCCGCCGTGGCCGTGGAGGCCGACTGGCCAGATGCTTACCGAGTGAATCGGTACGTGCAGGGTGGAAATGTAGACGTGGATGCAGTAGAGGCTTTGAGCGGCTTCCGGCGATTTCCCGCGTGGATGTGGCGCAATGCGGATGTCCTGGACTTCATTGGCTGGCTGCGCACACATAACGACTATCTGGAGCCCGCCAGAAAGGTGGGATTCTACGGCTTGGATCTTTACAGTTTGCACACTTCGATAGGCGCTGTTCTCTCGTATCTCGACAGAGTAGATCCCGATGCCGCTCACCGAGCCAGAGTTCGCTATGGCTGCTTCGAGCAGTTCGGCGAAGACCCCCAAAATTACGGCTACGCCGCAGGATTGGGCCTGAGACCTGACTGCGAAACAGAGGCCGTGGCTCAACTGGTCGATATGCAGCAGAGCGCGATCGACTACGCCCGCAAGGATGGGTGGAGCGCGATGGAGCACTTCTTCGATGCATGGCAAAATGCTCACGTCGTAAAGGATGCCGAACAGTATTACCGGACGATGTTCCGCGGACGTATCTCCTCCTGGAATCTTCGCGACCAGCACATGGCGGAGACGCTCGACGCTCTGGTTGAGCACCTCGAGCGCGAGCATCAGCCTGTAAAGGTGGTGATATGGGCCCACAATTCACACCTGGGCGATGCGCGCGCCACGCAAATGGGACAGGCTGGAGAGTTGAACGTCGGCCAGCTTGTCCGTGAGAAATATCGGCGGGACTGCCGGCTGATCGGCTTCACCACCTATACGGGCACAGTAACAGCGGCATCGGAGTGGGACGCCCCGGCGGAGCGGAAGCAGGTGCGGAAGGCGAGGCCTGACAGTTATGAAGGCCTGTTCCATCAGGTTGGCATACCAGCATTCTCTCTCACGCTGGAGGCGGGCACGCGCGTCGCAGGCGGTTTGCGAGAGCCAATGCTGGAGCGTGCGATTGGAGTCGTTTACCTCCCTCAGTCGGAGCTTTCCAGCCATTACTTCCGGGCGCGGCTTGCGGACCAGTTCGATGCGATCATCCATATCGACAGTACCCGGGCAGTGGAGCCGCTGGAGGCAATCGCAGAGGCGGGTGCCGGCGAGCCGGCGGAGACATTTCCGTCCGGCGTGTAACGTACCAGAACAAATTGCAGGAATCAGTCCGCGTGGTTCTTGTCGATTCTGTTGCCGTTGTGGAAGCGGGAGGGCTCAGAGAGTGATGCTCGAATCCATCCAATCGCAGCGAAATAAGTCATTTCAGTCTCTATTTCAGAATTACCAGGGTCCACCTTTTTCCATTCGCCTTTGGGACGGATGGTGCTGGCATTCCACGGCGAGGGAGCCGAGTGTGTGCACCCTTGTCGTTCAGTCGGCCGCTGCTTTGCGCTTCCTTGCAGTCCGACCAAGTGAAATCACCCTCGGCGAGGCATTCCTGGCCAAAGAGATTGATATTGAAGGAGATCTTTTCGCGGTCTTCGACATGGCAGAACATCTCTTTCGCTGCCCAGGCGGCCAGCGCCAACGCGTTGGCGACCTGATCTCGCGGATGGCTGTGGAAGTCAGCCATTGGTGGACTCACGGGCAGCGCCATTCGGTGAAGCGGGATCGCAGCGCCATCTCGTATCACTACGACCAGCCCCTGGAGTTTTACCAACCATGGCTGGGACCGTCCCTGGCTTATTCGTGCGCGTACTTCAAGTCGGCTGAGGATAGCATCGACACCGCGCAAAGCAACAAGCTCGAAATGGTCTGCAGGAAGCTGCGCTTGAGCCCCGATGACCGCTTTCTTGACATCGGATGCGGCTGGGGCAGCCTGATTCTGCATGCTGCGTCCAGGCATTGCGGCTATGCTCATGGCATTACGATCAGCCAGGAGCAGGCGGCGGTCGCGGAAGCTCGCATCGGACGGGCTCTTCTCGCAGAGAATTGCAAGGCAGAGCTGCTGGATTATCGCCATGCGCCATCCCATTTCCAACCCTTTGACAAGATTGCCAGCCTTGGCATGTTCGAGCACGTCGGCAGGGAAAATTTGCCTCGATATTTCCAGACAGTGCATGGACTGCTCAAGCCCGGCGGAGTATTCCTGAACCACGGAATCGCGAAAGCTCCTGTTACCCAAGAGGCCTCTGTCTTTGGGAAATTGCTCTCGCCGGAAATTCGTGCGATCCCCTTGCTGCAACGCGCCGAGAGCTCGTCGTTCATGGACAAGTACGTTTTTCCAGAAGGCGAACTCGTCACCATTTCCGAAGCCATGCGTGCGGCGGAATCATCTGGCTTTGAGGTGCGCGACGTGGAGAACTTGCGCGAGCACTACGAGCTTACACTTCGCTGCTGGGTCAATGGCCTGCAAAGAAACGCCGACACGCTTTTGAAGCATGTTTCTGAAACCACGTACCGTATCTGGCTCCTGTACATGGCAGGGTCTGCAGCCGCTTTCCGAAGAGGAGATATAGCTGTTTACCAAATGCTGCTCTACCGCCCGGATCGCGGCGCGACCCAGCTTCCCCTTACACGCGAGGATTGGTATCACTGAAAATAAGCCGCGAATCTGCCGTAGAGCCCGACGCAGAGCCGAGCTGCATGCGCGGCTCTTTCCTCTGTTATGCATGGCTCCTCGCTTGCTCTGAATCCCCGCCGAGCCTCGATGAAGAAGAGGGTCCGACAGCCAGCCTGGGCTGCTCCTCGTGATCTTGCGGCGTCCGCTTACATGCAACGAGATCAAGACAGGTGCTAAATGAGCATGCGTTTCAGCCGGGTTGCTCGACAGAATTGCCGCAGCATACCTGTGCCCGGGAACCATCCATTCCATCCTGCGTGCCAAAATTGCTCCCGAGGACGTCGCCGAGCGGCAGCACCAGCCACGCATCATCGGCTTTTCACCTATGAAAAATCGGAGTAGAAGTTTAGGGTACGTACTTCATTCATCAGCCAGCACTTGAAAAGGAGCTACACGTGATCTCCAGACGCACCTTCATCGATGGCCTCGCGCTGAGCGTGGCAGGGGCCGCAATCGGTTCAACAGCTAAGAGCTACGCTCAGATTCTGGGAGCGAATGATCGCGTGAATTTCGCCGTGATGGGCCTCAACGGTCGCGGTCGAGCGCATCTCTCGGCCCTGGGCGCGAACAAGGACAAGTCGCGCGTGTCGCACATCTGCGACGTCGACGCGCACATCCTCGAGAAATACGCTGGCGAAGCCGAGCAGGACCTGGGCTACGCCCCCAAGCGCGATGGCGACTTCCGCAGGGTGCTCGACTCGAAGGATGTGGACGCCATCACCATCGCGACGCCCGACCACTGGCACACCCCGATGGCCGTGCTGGGCCTGAAGGCGGGCAAACATGTGTATGTCGAAAAGCCCTCCAGCCACAATCCGCGCGAAGGCGAACTGCTGGTGATGGCGCAGAAAAAGTACGGCAAGAAGGTGCAAGTGGGCGATCAGCAGAGGTCGTCGCCGCACACCATCAAGATCATCCAGCAGATCCACGACGGCCTGATCGGGCGCGCCTACTATGCCAAGTCCTGGTACAGCAACACGCGCAAGTCGATGGGCATCGGCAAGGTCGTTCCCGTGCCGGAGTGGCTGAACTGGGAACTCTGGCAGGGACCCGCTCCAAGGAGCGAGTACAAAGACAATATCGCTCCCTACAACTGGCATTGGCTGCGCAGGTATGGCACCGGCGAAAGCCTGAACAACGGCACCCACGAGGTGGACATCTGCCGCTGGGCCTTGCAGACGGACTTTCCGCAGCGCGTGACTGCCTCCGGCGGACGCTACCAGTTCAAGGACGACTGGCAGTTCTATGACACGCTGGTCACAAGCTTCGAATACCCGGACAAGATGATCTCCTGGGAGGGCAAGAGCTGCAACGGCATGGGCTTCTTCAACCGCGACCGCGGCTCTCTGATCCATGGCACCACCGGCACCGTTCTGATTGATCGCAATGGCTACGAGGTCTACAACCTGGGCGGCAAGAAGACCGATGAGTACACCACGGGCAACAAGAGCACCTCTCGCGACCTGCTCAGCCGCGATTCGATGACGGACGCCCATTTTGCCAACTTCATCGATGCGATACGGACGGGAGCGGCGCTGCACTCGCCCATCGAGATCGCCAACATCAGTGTGACCATGCTGCTGCTGTCGAACATCGCATGGACGGTGAACCACGAGTTGAGCCTCGACATGCAAACCGGGCACATCACCAACGATCCCCATGCGATGACAATGTGGTCGCGCCAGTATCAAAAGGGATGGGAAGTCACGGTCTGAGCCTGCTCCTCGGGGGTGGATCGCTCGATGCCATCACGGTGCAACAACTTCAGGGGCGTGTCCTGTGCCATGCGCAGGACACGCCCTTATTGCTTCCATCGCAAATAAATAGAGCTTGCATCCGCAGTCTCAGCCGCGCCATCCTCTGCGACGTCCAAAACGTACCAGCCCTGTGGAGGTTCACAGCCACAGATTGCGCAGATGCGCGTTGGCCCGGGTGTGCCCTGCACGGATGGAGAGGATACGATATAGCCTTATGCAAGTGAGGTGGGCGCGAATGAAAGCTCTTCTGCTTTCGGAATACGAGCATCTTGAAGTGGTGGATATGCCGACGCCGCAACCGGGACCAGACGATGTGCTGGTGCGCGTCGCGGCTTGCGGCATCTGCGGAAGCGACGTGCATGGGTACGACGGCTCCACCGGCCGGCGCATTCCTCCGGTGGTGATGGGTCACGAGGCCGCCGGCGTGGTGGAAGCCGCGGGTTCGCGGGTTCGCGGGTTTGGCGTTGGCGACCGCGTCACATTCGACTCCACTGTCTACTGCGGCCAGTGCGGCTTCTGTCGGCGCGGCGAGGCGAATCTCTGCGACAATCGCCAGGTTATAGGCGTCTCCTGCGGAGAGTACCGTCGAGCCGGCGCGTTCGCGGAATACGTCTCCGTCCCATCGCGGATCCTCTACCGGCTGCCCGACGGCCTGTCCTTCGCGGAAGCGGCAATGCTGGAAGCCGTTTCCGTCGCTCTCCATGGCGTCAGGATCTCCGAACTGGAAGGCGGCGAGACAGCCCTGGTGATCGGCGCCGGAATGATCGGCCTGCTGCTGTTGCAGGCAGCACGCGCGGCCGGATGCGCACGGGTATTCGTTGCGGACATCGACGCCACGCGACTCGCCCTCGCAAAGCAGCTCGGCGCGGACGAGACATTGAAGGCTTCTGGTGAGGATCTGATGAAGATGATCCTCCCGCTGACAGATGGCCGCGGCGTCGACGTTGTGTTCGAGGCGGTCGGCAGGGACGAGACGGTGAACACCGCCATCGATTGCGTCCGCAAGGGCGGCAAGGTGACACTCGTCGGCAATCTCGCTCCGGAGGTTTCCATGCCGCTGCAGAAAGTGGTCACCCGACAGATCCGTCTGCAAGGATCGTGCGCCTCGGCGGGCGAATATCCTGAGGCGATGAACCTCATCGCTGCGGGAAAAATCAACGTCGGCGCTCTCATCACAGCAGTGGCGCCTCTGAGCAATGGGCCCTCGTGGTTCCAGAGGCTGCACGCAAGAGAACCCAACCTGATGAAGATCGTGCTCGATCCGCTCCAGGATCCCCCCAGTCATGACACGCGTCAACAGATCGCCCACCCCTCGGAGCTGCAGCCATGAGCGGACACGAAATCGAGAATCCCAGGGGCCTGTTCGACCTCAGCGGACAAACTGCCCTTGTC
>JAJZHR010000014.1 GCA_021810815.1 Acidobacteriota bacterium
AAGGTTGTTGGTGCCTCCGCCCGCTCCCTGCGACCCATCGCCGAACACACCGGGGGCAAGTTGGATGAGCTGGAAGACGTCGCGCCCGGCAGACGGCATGTGCTGGATCTGGTCGCTGGTCACGGTTCCATTGATGGAAGCCGTCTCAGTATCGAGCGCGGGGATGGCATTGCCGGAAACCGTGACGCTGACCGTCGCCGCGCCGAGTTCCATCTGCACGTTCACCGCGTTGGCCTGCTCCGGGATAAGACGCACGTCCTGGATGACCTGCTTCTTGAATCCCTTGGCCTCGGCGGTCAGGGTGAAATGGTCGGGCGGCAGCGCATTGAAGTTGTACACGCCGCTTCCGTTGGAGATCGCGGTGAGGACGCGATTGGTCTCGGTGTCGGTCAAGGTGAGCGTTGCTCCCGGAATCACCTCGCCCTGAGGGTCGGTGACCGTGCCCTGAATGGAGGCCCGGAATTGCGCGTGTGCGAGAGGGGTGATGCAGGCCAGAAGGCCGGCGCAGGTCAGCCAGATGAACCATGCTGATAGTCTTTTTTGCATTTCGTGCCTCCAAAAAGTCTTGATTGACGCCAAATCTCAACAACTGATGTCGATACATCTGCAAGGTTCTGGAAAGTAGCTGAAGCGCCTTGAGACACTCCTCGTTGGGATGCCGTGCATGGGTAAAGCGGTAAGGTTTCCTGTGAACAATCTAGGCAATCGATTGCCTAATCCGGCATTCTCTTCATCCACACGCACGTCTGTCAAGCAACTTTTGAAAAAAGTTTGGCGTGGAGCCAATTCGCATGGGAGACTTGTCCCGTGACACGCGCAAAGAAAACGAAGAATCTCCCCGCAAAAGCAAGGAATCCTGCGCCTGATTCCACCCAGAAGCTCCAGGATCCTTCCGACTCGCTTGAGGCTCTGGATGTCCGTGCTCCCGAGGCGTGCGCTCCTCTACCCGATGGCGAGTCTCCGGCTCCATCCCGGCGAAGAACCACCGCAGCAGGAGCGCCCGCAGCCTCCGCAGCCACGACATCCGTCTCGCCTCCAGCGAGCTTGAAGAGCGTAGCTGCGCATCTGGGACTTTCAACCGCAGCGGTTTCGCGTGTGCTCAGCGGAGCGCCTGCGGCGCGATCCATTCCAGCGGCGACGCAGCAGCGCATTCTGGCCGCGGCCGAGCTGCTGAACTATCAGCCGAACATCTTCGGCCGTTCGCTCCGGAACCGGCGCAGCTTCACCATCGGCGTGATGGTTCCAGAGGTGAGTGAGGGATACGCGACGCTGGTGCTGAGCGGCATCGAGGAGCGGCTGCTGCAGGAAGGCTACTTCTACTTCGTCATCAGCCACCATCATCGTCCGGACCTGATCCACAAATACCAGCACCTCCTGCTGGCGAGAGCCGTGGAGGGCATCATCGCCGTGGACACGCCCGTGGAGCAACGCCTGTCCGTGCCGATGGTCACCGTCTCTGGCCACCACGAACGCGATGGCATCACGAATATCGTCCTCAACCACAAGCGCGCCGCCGCTCTGGCGCTGGAGCACCTGAGCGGCCTTGGGCATAAGCAGATCGCTTTCATCAAGGGGCAGGAGTTCAGTTCCGACACCGAAGCGCGCTGGCAGGCCATCCGCCATGCGGCCGCGCAGAACGATCTTCGCGTGCAGCAGAAACTGATCGCGCGGCTGGAGGGAGACTCGCCAACGCATGAGCCCGGATACTTCGCAACGCAACGCCTGCTGGGCAACGGCGCGCCCTTCTCAGCCTTGTTCGCATTCAACGACACCTCAGCGATTGGAGCGATACGAGCTTTGCGAGAGGCAGGGTTGCGCGTGCCGCAGGACGTCTCTGTCGTAGGCTTCGACGACGTTCAGAGCGCTGCTTTCCAGAATCCGGGGCTGACCACGGTGCGTCAACCGCTGCAGAAGATGGGCGTTCTTGCTGCGCAGACCGTATTGCAGCAGATCATGGAGCCTGCGGGCGGAGCGCACGCCAAGCAACTCGTGGTGGATCCTGAGTTTGTGGTGCGCGGATCAACATGTCCCCCGAGGCTCGCCCATGCGGGATCGCCTGGGGGGCATTCTTAGGGAACATCCAAAGGTTCTGGGGTACGAATGTGGTGCTCGCAGGATCAGGCGTCACAGCGCTCCTCGTCCTACCAGCACCACCTTCACGGTTTCAAGCAGGATCGCGCAATCAAGCCACAAGGAGAGATGCTTCACGTAGAAGAGGTCGTATTCCAGCTTCCGCTTCGATTCCTCGATGCTTGAGCCGTAGTGATACTTCACCTGGGCCCATCCGGTGAGCCCTGGCGGCACGGAGTGCCTCTGCTGGTAGAACGGAATCCTCTCCGCGAGAAGTTGGCAGAATTGCGGCTGCTCCGGACGCGGCCCCACCAGGCTCATGTCCCCCTTCACGATATTCACGAGTTGCAGGAGTTCGTCCAGCCTGTACTTGCGCAGAAACGCTCCAACCGGTGTGATGCGATGGGTTTCGTCGCTTGCCCAACGCGCCTCGCTGCCCGCGGGAGCTGACCGCATGGTGCGGAATTTGTAGATGCGGATCGGCTTGCCGTTCAGACCGGTCCGCTCCTGCTTGAAGACAATGTCGCCGTCCCGCCGGCTCCAGATCAGGATGGCCACGGCAAGGATGAGGGGCGAAGTCAGCAGCAGCAGCAGCGTGGACGCCACCAGGTCGAAGACGCGCTTCACTCTTCGCTTTCCGGCGTTGTTGTCGTACTTGTAGGAGAAGATGCACTGGTCGGCGGTGAGCCCGTCGACGCGGACGCGTCCCGTGGCCCGCTCATAGAAGCCCTGCGCGTCTTCGATGGGCAGGCCCCGCATTTTCCAGTCGAGCATTCGTTGCATCGCAGACGGGCTCTGCGCCTTCGCGTCGGAAACGATGATGCGATCATAGCTGGCGGACGGATCCGTTCCCTCCGGCAGCAGGCTGTCGAGCTTCGACGGCTGCAAAATCTGGGTGATTTCAATGTTCCATTCCGGGCACTCCAGAATCGTCTCCTGCAACTCCGCCGCCTCTTCCCCTGCGCTCAGGATCAGCACGCGCTCGCGCACTCGCGGCAACGCCAGCATTCTGGCCAGAACTGCGATCAGCGCCAAAAAGGCGGAAAACAGCAGCACGCGCGAAAGTGTGGGCGCCAGAGTCGGCAGCGCAAGGCAGGCCAGCGAAAGAAGAAAAAACAGCAGCCCGAATGCGCGCAACACACGCACCAGCACTGCACTCGGCCGCTGAACAATCTGCAGGTTGTACAACTCGTGGTAATAGAAGACCGCCTGGCAGGCCAGACCTGCCGCCATCAGTCGCGCCAGGCTCAGCAGCAGCTCGCTCAGCGGCTTCTGTTCCGGATTCGCCAGCACCGGAAACATGAACAGCAGAGGCATCGCAAACACAAGGCTTGCGAAGTCGAACGTGAGCAACAGCGCAGCCCTTGGCGGTAGCGCCTTCCCGCAGACCCTCATTCCCTGCCCCCTTTCATCGCGCTGTCGCCACGGTCAGTTGCGCTTCCACTGCCTGCCGCAGAGCGCTGCCAATCCTGTCGATCTGGGCGTCGCTCAACTCCGGGTACATGGGCAGCGAGAGCACCTCCGCTGCCGCCTTCTCCGCTACTGGAAGGTCTCCTCTGCGATAGCCCAGACCCTGGAACATCGGTTGCAGATGCAATGGAACAGGGTAATGCACAGCCGTCTGCACGCCGACGCGCGCCAACTCCGCCTGGACCGCATCGCGCGCGGGGACGCGCAGCGTGTACTGGTGAAACACGTGTGTTCTGCCCGGCAGGACAGTGGGCAGCGTGACACCTTCGATTCCACGCAACACTTCGTTGTAGAGCGCGGCCCTTGATATCCGCTGCGCAGTCCACTGCTCCAGATGAGGCAGCTTCACGCGCAGGACCGCTGCCTGCAGCTCATCCAGGCGGCTGTTCCAGCCCTGCACCTCACTGTGGTATTTCCTTCTGCTCCCGTGGCTGCGCAGCATCTTCAAATCCGACGCGCGCTCTTTGTCCTGCGTCACGATCATGCCGCCATCGCCATAAGCTCCGAGGTTCTTGCTGGGAAAGAAGGAAAGGCATCCGAAGTCGCCATACGAACAGACCGGCCGTTGATGGTAGGTGGCGCCCAGAGCCTGCGCCGTGTCTCCCAGCACCGCCAGTCCATGCCGCGATGCAAAGGCGAGAACCTCGTCCATGTCCGCGGGCTGGCCATACAAGTGAACCGGTATGATCGCTCGGGTCTTCTCCGTCACCAACCTCTCCAGGCTGGAGACATCCAGGGTGTAGCTCGCCGGATCGATGTCCGCAAACACAGGAACCGCTCCCAGCAGGCTCACGCTGTCGGCTGTAGCCACAAAGGTGAAGGTGGGCACAATGACCTCGTCGCCAGGCCCGATGCCGGCCGCCTTCAGCGCAAGAATCAGAGCGTCGGTGCCGGACGCCACACCCACGCCATGATGCATGCCGCAGTAGCGCGCGATCTCCTCCTCCAGCGCGGCTACATTTTCTCCAAGTATGAAGTGCTGCTTGCGCAACACCGCCTGGATTGCCTCATCCATTTCCTGCTTGATCGACACATACTGCGCTTCAAGATTCAGCATCGGAATCGTCTGCATTGTTCCCCTCGCTAATTTCTTAGCTGTATTTCAATTGCGGACTTAGTATGGCTGGCCGTGCTTCTGAGTCATTCGGGCCCACGATTCGCTTGTTCTCAAGCAATCCTCGGTAAATCATCCTTACGCTGCTTGTTGCAAGCAAGTACGTCGCCATATGCAAGTTTTGCGCGCATATCGACGAACATCGGTTGAGGCTGCCGTGATTCACGCAAGTTGAAGCCGGAGACGGAGCGCGGAAGTGCTGCCGCACGCCATCGTGATGCAATTCTCTGCATACTGCTGTGAAAGTCTCAGGTCATGGGGTAGCACAGGTGCGATGTCTTGCCCGCGCGCGCATGATTTGCCCGACAAGAGAATTCTCTATCTTTGTCATCCCAGAGCTATCTTAAGGTTGTCCTGCCGCCATCTTCGCCTGAATCAGGCGTTTGGCCCTCTACATGCCACGCCACCTGCGTAACAAGCAGTGCAGGCAGCAATTAAAAGAGAGAGGCATAGAGAAAGACATGGCGCGATTTCTGATCACAGGTGCGGCTGGCTTCATCGGCTCTTCTCTTGCGCACGAGCTAGTGCAGCAGGGTCATGATGTGCGTGGAGTCGATAATCTTGCTTGCGGCGATGTGCATAATCTCGATCCGATTTTCGATCATATCGATTTCCACATCATCGACATCAATGACACGACGCGCCTCAGGGAGTGCTGCCGGGGCGTGGACTATGTTCTCCATCAGGCGGCGCTGGCCTCAGTTCCCCTCTCCATCAAGGATCCGCTGCGCAGCCACATCGCCAATGTCGATGGCACGCTCAGCGTCCTGATTGCAGCGCGGGATGCGGGGGTTTCGCGCGTTGTCTATGCGGCATCCTCTTCCGCCTACGGAGAGCAGCCCTCGCAGCCGAAGCATGAGGCGATGCTCCCGTCCCCGATCTCTCCCTATGCAACGCAGAAGCTGGCGGGTGAGCACTACATAAAAGCCTTCTGGCAATCCTATGGGCTGGAGGGGGTGAGCCTGCGCTACTTCAACGTCTTTGGTCCCAGGCAGAGAGCCGACTCTCCCTACTCTGGCGTGATTGCGCGTTTTATTTCGGACATGCTGGAAGACGAGCCATCCACCATCTTCGGGACGGGCGCGCAAAGCCGGGACTTCACCTTCATTGACAACGTGGTCTCTGCGAATCTTCTTGCCTGCTTTGCGCCTTGCGAAGACGTGGCCGGCATGGTGTTCAACATAGGCACCGGGGAGAGTCAGAGCCTCAACTCCTTGTATCTGACGATTGCCGACCTTCTCAGCTTTCCTCGCCCGGCCTGCTACGGCCCGCCCAGGGCAGGCGACATCGAGCACTCTGAAGCCGACATTTCCCGTGCCCGAAGCGCGCTGGGATACGTGCCGCTCGGCTCTTTCAAGCAGGGGCTCCGCTCCACGGTTGAGTGGTACAGCGAGATCCGGGACGAGAGTAAGCGCCTGCTGCAAAAGTAGAGCCCAGACACAACAGGGCAGCTTGGTTACAGACCTTTTCTCGATCAAGCGCCCGGTTCGTTCTGCAAACCTTCCTGCCTGTAATTTAAAGAAAGTTATTACCATGGCACGAAAACGACTTGACTTTTGTTCAAGGCAGATTACCGCGTGGCTTCGAAAGCACATGCTATGCTTTCTCGGCCATAAGTTATTGGCATCGATGATGCAATGCGGTCAACAGCCTACAGAGATGTGATAGCGATCACTGCTTCATGCCAACAGCTCTGATTGAATGCAATTGGTTGAATGATATGGACAGATATTTTGATGTTGCAAATAGTCACGCAATGTTTCCTTTGTTAGGCAAGCCGAATGCAACTTGATAAAAAAAACACGCGGATGATTATCCATAAATTCCATTCCTCGCATCATAAAGAAATTGTAATTTCACTCTCCTTCCCCCGAGGAGGATCTAATCCACGCCGTCTCAGAGTGATTGCCAGGATATTCATGGGCACACGTGATCAGGCGTGAATCGAGACAGATGGTGTCTCCCCACCATTCTGGCTAATTCAGGGGCCGCCCTTGAACTAGCAAGGACAGTACAGATGTCGCACTTCCTCAGGATTCTGGCCATTACCTCGGATCACGCAGTCTCAACGCTCATTGGTTCTGTATTGGAGGCCGAAGGTCACCATGTCACTTGTGTGACGGAACCACAGCAAGCCATCACTCTCCTGCCAGGCGACAAGCCTTACGATGCCGTGTTGTTTGACACATCGCGACAGCCGCCCAGCAACCTGTATCTTCTGGAGGCGCTGGCAAAGCGCGTGGGCGCTGGCAAACTGTGGCTGCTTGCCCCCCTTGGCATGAATTCCTGGAAGCCGGACGCCGATCGCCTGGGCATCCTCAACATCCTGCGCAGCCCGCTGACGCGGCACGACATCGACCGGATGCTCGGCACACTGAGCCAGCCCCGCACACTTCGAGAGGTCCCGCGCCCTGCCAGCCAGACTTCGGGCAACGCGGAGCCCTGCCACCTGGAGGAGTTGCCGCGTGGGCGGTATTTTCTCGCAGCCAGCCCCATAATGAAGAAGATTTACAGCACCCTTCGCCTGCTGGCCCCTGTCGATGTTCCGGTCCTGATCCTGGGAGAAAGCGGAGTCGGCAAGGACGTGGCAGCCACCTTGCTGCACAAGTATTCTCTGCGCTCCGATGAGCACTTCGTCAGCATCAACTGCGCCGCGCTCCCTGCCGACTTGCTGGAGAGCGAACTGTTCGGCTATGAGAGCGGAGCCTTCACAGGCGCCCTCAAGGCCAAGCCAGGCAAGTTTGAGCAGTCCAATCGCGGCACAATCCTGCTGGACGAAATTGGCGAAATGAGCGCGTCCATGCAGGCCAAGCTTCTACATGTGCTTCAGGATGGCCAGTTCTCGCGGCTCGGCGCATGCACCACCACGCAGGTGGATGTGCGCGTGATCGCAGCCACCAATATCAACATGGAGGATGCGATCGCAGAAAGCACCTTCCGCGAGGACCTCTATTACCGGCTCAGCGCCTTCACGGTGACGATTCCCCCGCTGCGCGAGCGCAAGGAAGAGATTCCCTTCTTCGTCGAGGAGATGCTCCGCCGCCATGCGGCCAGCTACCGCCAGGAGCCGACATACGTTACACCCCGGCTCATGACGGCGATGCAGGAGTACGACTGGCCCGGCAACCTGCGCGAACTCTCCAACTTCGTCATCCGCATCCTTATCACGCGCGACCAGGAAGCGGCCTACTCCGAGCTTACCTCGCGAATGCGCTCCAAGCGCCACGGATCGCCCAGCCCTCTCATCCTTGTGCACTCAACCGGCCAGTCTGGCGAAAGCATGCGCTCCATTGTTCGCAACTTCAAGGACCAGACGGAAAGCCGTCTTATTCTTGAGACCCTCGATCAAGTGGGGTGGAATCGACGCCATGCGGCTGTGCAGTTGCGGATCAGCTATCGGGCTCTTCTCTACAAGATCCAGCAGTACGGCCTGAAGCAGGAGCGTCCATCGCTGCAATATCGCAGCCGCTGATTGCTGATTGCGGAAGACGGCGCGCCTGCAGGTTGGTGAGTCTCTCCGCATCTACGGCTATGCCGCGACATCTACGGCTATGCAGCGGCGCCCCTGCCTGTCACATGATATTTCCCAGATAGGCAGCCTCCGGAATCCATTGCCGCTGCCAGGCGATGGTCTCCTTCAACCCCTCATCCAGCAGTGTGGCCGCCTCGAATCCCAGCAGCTCCTTCGCCTTGCGCGTATCCGGAATCCGCCGCCGCACATCCTCGTACTTGCGCTGCGCGATCTCGTCGTAGGGGATCATCTTCACGGGCGGCCTTCCGATTCCCCCGCAGAGCCGATAGATCCGCGACGCCAGCTCGAGGATGCTCACCTCTTCGCTGCTTCCGATGTTCACGATCTGCTGCCCTGCCGTCTCCGCTTCCGCAGCCGCTGCGATGCCGCGCACGGTGTCCTGCACAAACGTGAAGGAGCGTGTCTGCAGGCCATCTCCGTGAATAGGGATCGTCTCGCCGCGCAGGATGGCGTCAATGAACACGGACTGCGGCCCTCCCCACCAGCTCAGATTCTGCCTCGGTCCGTAGGAGCCGAAGATCCTGAGGATCGTCGCATAGATGCCGACGTCCTCCGCCATCGCCAGCACAAGATGCTCATCGAACATCTTGGACGCCGCATAGGCCCATCGAGTCACTGTCGGCGGTCCCAGCACTGAGTCTGCGTCTTCGGCGAACGGGACGACGGGGTTCTTCCCGTACACATCCGACGTGGAGGTGATGACGAAGCGCGCCGACTGCTCGCATGCGATCCGGAGAGCGTTCAACGTTCCCTGCGAGTTAACCAGCAGCGTGTTTGTTGCCGTGCTGTAGCGCGGAATCTTGTACGCAGCCAGGTGCAGCACCACGTCAATGCGACCCACGCAGTTGCGCAGCGCGGCGAGGTCGCAAACATCCACCTCGTAGAACTGGAACCGCGGGTTGCGGTTCGCCTGCTCAAGATTCCGCAGGTTGCCGTGGGAAAGATTGTCGACGCCCACGACCTCATAGCCGCGCGCCAGCATCGCATCTGTCAGATGGGACGCAAGGAATCCTGCTGCTCCTGTCACCAGTGCTCTACGCATCAGTTTGCCCTCATGAATTCCATAATTGCTTTTACGCTGCGTTCTCCGGCACATCCTTCGCCAAAGGCTGCGAGATTCCTTGGTTCATCTCTCCAACTGCGGTCCCGGTTCATGATTCCGTTCGCTGCGCACAGGATCGCCGACGGGTTGGTGCCGACCAGTTCGTTCCATCCGCCATGGAGTGTCTCAACCCACTCCGTTTCATTCCGCATCGTCAGGCAAGGCACTCCCAGGAAGTACGCTTCTTTCTGCACTCCGCCGGAGTCGGTCAGGATCATCTGCGCCTTCTTCTCCAGCATCAGCATCTCCAGGTAGCCCACCGGCTCGATCAGGCGGATGTGGCTGTGGCTGGCCAGCATGCGCGTTCCCTCCTCGCCCAGCATGTGCTTCAGCCGCGGATGCATCGGGAGCACAACGGAAAGCCGCAACTGCTCCAGCGCGTTCAACACATTGGCCAGCCGCTTCACATCGTCGGTGTTCTCCGCGCGATGCAGCGTCACCAGAGCATAATTCCTGCCCTCCAGGCCCAACTCCCGCAGGCTTGGGCTCTCCCGCTCTTCTGTCGCGAACTGCAGCACAGCATCGAGCATCACATCGCCCACCAGAACTGTCCGGCTGCCCAGCCCCTCTGTCTCCAACTGCATCATTGCCGACCTTGTCGGGCACAGCAGCAGGTCGGAGATATGGTCGCTCACAATGCGGTTGATCTCCTCCTGCATCCGGCGGTTGAAGCTCCGCAGGCCGGCCTCCTGATGCACCAGCGGGATATGCAGCTTCACCGTAGCCAGCGCAGCCGCCAGCGCCGAGTTGGTGTCGCCGTATACCAGCACCACGTCAGGCGTCCACGTCATCAGCGCAGCTTCCACGCTGGCCAGCATCGCCGCAGTCTGCCTGCCCGGTGTGCCCCCGTGGATGCCCAGCAGCATCTGTGGCTTGGGCATTCCCAGCTCCTGAAAAAAAATATCGGACATCAGCGGATCGTGATGCTGTCCTGTGTGCAGCAGCCGATGCTCGATACTCCCGTCGTGCTGAAGGTTGTAATCGCGGAATGCCTTCACCATCACCGCCATCTTCACGAACTGCGGTCTGGTGCCCCCAACCGACAGGATCTTCATACGGCCCCGTGAACAGCGATTGCCGCCTGTGAGAGCGTCAGCAATTGCTCGGCAGGCACAGCACGGATCAGTCGAGCGGGAGATCCCATCGCCACCATGCCGGGATTCACGTTGCGCGTCACCACCGATCCGGCGGCGACCAGAGCGTCTTCGCCTATGGTGATGCCGGGCAACACGGTGGCATTCGCTCCGATGCGCGCTCCCCTCTGCATCGTCACTCCGCCGAAATGCTTGAACCTCTCCTCGCTGCGGCCCACGTAGTTGTCGTTTGTGAACGTCACCTCCGGAGCAACGAAACAGTAATCTCCCAGAGTGGACATGGCCGTGATGTAGGCGCCGGTCTCAATCTTGCACCGGATGCCGATGCGCACCTGGTTTTCAACCGCGACCCCTCTGCCGATAATGGTGAGCTCGCCGATGACGGTCTGTTCGCGCACCGTCGCGAGGTCCGCGATGAGCACCCCGTCTCCGATGCTGGCGCCCCGGTACACCACCGCATGCGTTCCGAGAAGGCATCCATTGCCGATGATCGTTGGCGGCAGCGAGACATCGTGCGTCACAGCGCTGGCCAGCGAGCGGAGCGGCTGCTTGCCGATGACCACGCCATCGTCGATGCGCACATCCCTGCCGATTTGGCAGTCGTTGTGCAGCACCGCGTTGTGTCCTATGACGGATCCCGTCCCGATCTTCACGCCGCTGCCGATGAAGACATGGCTGCCAAAGACGACGTTGGGGTACAGCCTGGCTCTCTCCTCGTCTGAAGAGACCGGAAGTTCGACTTCGTTCACCGCTTCTGTCATGGCCGCAGCACTCCTTCCTGACCGATGCTTCCGGTAGTTGCCAGGCAAGATCTCTCAGCAGTCTGTGGCGCGCCCGCCTGCTGGCTTCCCTTGCCTTCCTGCCGCCGGCAGAATCCCGGATAGCCGCCGTTGCGCGACAGCAGACAGTCGACCAGCAGAGCAGCATGTCCGCAGATGGTGCGCAACACGCGCATCTTGCTGACACCGGCGACGCGCCTGTGCAAGGTAAGAGGCATTTCCTTGACCCGGTAGCCCTGCTGCGACGCGCTCAGCAGAATCTCCACTGCGGACACAAAGTCGTCGCTCCTGAATTGCGCATCGCGCACGAACGATCCCTTGTAGGCCCGGAAGATGCTTGTGTAGGTGTGCAGTTGGAGCGGCGATACAGCCCGGTAAAGGCGGGAGCACTGGGTGCTCAGCAACAGCCGCCAGCCCTGCACCCCCTCCACTCTGCCTTCCGGATGATAGGGCGAAGCGACCACGACATCTGCCTCGCCGCTCTCCACCTGTTCGATCATCCGATACAGTTGTTCCGGCCCATAGCTGCAATCCGCATCGATGGTGCAGACCACATCCGCCGCCGCATGCGCGAACCCGGTGCGAAAAGCTGCCCCGACACCGCGGTTGGCCGCGTGCGTATGCACTTCCCAGCTCGCACCGTCTGGCACAACCGTTTCCAGCATCCCGAGCGTGCCATCGGTGCTGCCGTCGTCAACGAAGAGATAGTGCAATCGAAAGCGGAGCCCCAGACGCTGTTGCAGTCCGTCCAGCCGCGCGCGCAGCATCGGCAGGGATTCTTCCTCGTTGCACACGGGGATCAACACGCAGACGCTTGCAGGCTCGGGATTGTGATCGGTATTCATCCTCTATCCTTCCCGGGAGAAGTTCCGCTGTTGCCAACGTACGTGGCTTGCTTTGTTTCAGCAACACACTGACAGCAGCGGACTTTATGTAACGGACAATCAGCAGCGACTTTCAGCGATGACCATCAGCAGCGGACAATCTTCGGTGAATCGATGCCGCGCGTTGCATTCCGCGTATCCACCACCAGCTGGGCTGCCTCGACGATTGCTGGATAGTCGTAGTCGGAGTGGTCGGTCACAATGACCACGCAATCGTATTCCCCGATGGCCTCCAGAGGCGCGCAAGACATGCCCAGATCGTAGTGGCGTCCGCGGCCTACTGTCGGAAAGTAGGGGTCGTTGTAGTCAACCTGCGCCTGCTCCTTCTGCAGCAGTTCGAGGATCTCCAGAGAGGGCGACTCCCGCAGATCGTCCACATCCTTCTTGTAGGCGACACCCAGCACCAGCACACGCGAACCGTTCAGCGACTTGCGCTCCGCATTCAGAGCTGCGGCAACCGACCGCACCACGTGCGTCGGCATGGCCTCGTTGATCTCGCCCGCCAGCTCGATGAACCGCGTGTGAAAGTCCCACTCCTTCGCCTTCCAGCTCAGATAGAACGGATCGATCGGAATGCAGTGCCCGCCGAGGCCCGGTCCCGGATAGAACGGCTGGAATCCAAATGGCTTTGTCGAGGCCGCATCGATCACTTCCCAGATGTCCACTCCCATCCGCAGAGACAGCAGCTTCAACTCGTTCACCAGTGCGATATTGACGCACCTGTAGATGTTCTCGAGCAGCTTCGTCATCTCGGCCGCCTGGGTTGTGGAGACGCTCACCGTCTGGTTGAAGATGCTGCCGTAGAGCGCCGCAGCCAGCTGGCTCGCGATCGGCTCGTGGCCGCCCACCACTTTTGGAATGTCGCGCCGTGCGACGGTGTTGTTGCCGGGGTCTTCACGCTCGGGCGAGAACGCGACGTAGAAGGCTTCGCCTTCGCCGATGGAATTCCTGCTCTGCGCAGCCAGGCCCTCGCGGCTGCCGGCGTTCAGGATGGGAATCAGTATCTCCTCCGTGGTGCCCGGATAGGTCGTGCTTTCCAGAACAACAAGCTGCCCAGGGCGCAGCCACGGCGCAATCGAAGTCGCGGTCTTCTGGATAAAGCTGAGGTCCGGCTCGCGATGCTCGGTCAGCGGAGTCGGCACGCAGAGGATCACCACATCCTGTTCCGTGATCTCTGAAAAATCGGCTGTCGCGCGGAATCCGTGGGCTCGCGCCACTTGAATATCTGTGGTCGGTATCCGGTAGATGTAGCTTTGTCCTTGTTCCAATTGCGAGACCTTGCGAGCGTCGATATCAAAACCTTTCACCGTGAAGCCAGCCTCCGACAGCAGCAGTGAGAGTGGCAGTCCGACATAGCCCAGGCCGATAACTCCGACCTTTGCGGTTTTTGTCTCGATCTTCGCCAACTGCTGCTCGGCGATTGCGGGGAGCGTGGTGTTCATGGTCGTGTTCATGCGGAGCCTTCTTGCATGCTTCGTGCCAAACCGCCTGCATCCGCGAACCAAATGGGATTAAGCGGCTTCCGTGGCTGCTTCCAGCATGGAATCCAGCGCCACCCCACTCTGTCTGTGGCTTTCTACGGTCACTAAAATGTGCAAAGGATTGCGCGCTCTTCGCAGAATTTCTGTCACTTCGCTCCAAAGCATCCTGCTTTTCCTGCCCTTTAATCCTCTGCCAGCCCGGTCCTGGCGCTTTGCTGCTTGGCAACTCGATTGCTCCATGTCGTTGCAGAACCGTATGGCGGGATTCATGGTGGGAGCCCTGCTGTGCGGCAGATTCGGGCTGCGCGCCTGCGGCTTGCAAACACAAGCGAGGCGCCTACCCGGTCGCATCCCGCCTGAATATCAGGCAATGGAGAAAACGGCATGTCGCGAGGAAAAGTAGGTGTGGTGGGACTTGGCGCATGGGGAAGCAATGTCGCCCGGTGCCTCTATGAACTCAGCGAGTGCGACCTGATCGTGTGCAGCGATCTGAGTCCTGCACGCCGAGCCATGGCGGAGCACAACTGGAATGTGCATACCGTCGATTCCCTCGACAATATGCTGATCCTGCATCCGGAAATCACGGTCGTCGTCATCAGTGCGCCCGCCGTAACCCACTACGCTCTCGCTCGAAAGGCTCTTCTTGCTGGCAAGGATGTCTTCGTCGAGAAGCCATTCACGCTCAGCACAGAGCATGCAGAGGAATTGCTGCACCTGGCCAATGATCGCGACCGCATCCTTATGGTCGGCCACCTGCTGGAGTACCATCCGGCCGTCAACCACATGCGGCAGCTCATCCAATCCGGAGAGCTCGGCGACATCTATTACATCTACACGCAACGCGTGAA
>JAJZHR010000354.1 GCA_021810815.1 Acidobacteriota bacterium
TCTACTTCTTCTCGCTGGACGCCGCCAACCCCGCCGCCGTGGCCGTCGCCCGGGCCCGCTTCCACCTGCCCTACTACTGGGCGCGCATGTCCGTCGAAGAGAAGCCGGACGGCCTGATCCACTACACCAGCCGCCGCCTGCTCAGCCCCAGCCCGGTTCGCTTCCGCGCCCAGTACCGCGGGCTGGGACGCTTTGCCCCGGGCTCGGTTGCCGTCCGCTCAGAGAAGATAAGCGTCTTCCCAGGCAAATCCGGCCCCGGCGGACGCAACGGCACCCTGCCCCCCAACTCCGGCCCCATCGCACCCCCTGGACGCACCACGCTCCGCAGCAAGCCGGGCAGCCTGGAACACTTCCTCACCGAACGCTACTGCCTTTTCACCTCGCAGGGACGCGGTTGGAGGCGGAACTCAGCCCGGGAGAAGCTGCTGGTCGGCAATATCCACCACACTCCATGGCCCCTCGAGGAAGCCGAAGGTGAAATAGAAATCAACGAGCTAGCCGCAGCCCAGGGCATCATGCTTCCCGATCGTCCGCCCGTCCTCCACTACAGCCGCGAACTCGCCGTCTATTTGTGGAACCTGGAGCCTGTGCTGGCCGTCTAGAAATCGTCAGCGAGCCATCCAACCGCCGTCCACCGTCAGCACTTCGCCATTGACGTAGTCGCTGGCTGGGGATGCGAGGAAGACGGCTGCTCCCGCCAGATCCTGCGGATCTCCCCAGCGTCCGGCCGGGATGCGCTCCAGTATCTGCCGGTTGCGGGTTGCGTCCTGCTGCAGGGCAGAGGTGTTCTCGGTCCGGAAATAGCCGGGGGCAATGGCGTTCACCTGCACATTCCTGCCGCCCCACTCATTGGCCAGAGCCTTGGTCATCTGCGCCACGCCGCCCTTGGACGCGGCGTACGCCGGAACGCGCACCCCGCCCTGAAACGACAGCAGCGACGCGATGTTGATGATCTTGCCCGACTTCGCCTCCAGCATCTCCATGCCGACCAGTTGGCACAGGCGGAAGACGCTGTTCAGGTTCACCTGGAGCACGTTCATCCATGCCTCGGTCGGATAGTTCTCCGCCGCTTCACGGTAGATCATGCCTGCGTTGTTCACCAGAATCGACGGCGCTCCCATCGAAGCCGTCACCGCCTGGAACAACCAGTCCGGCCCCTCCTGCTCGCTCAGGTCCGCGCTGAAGCTGGTGGCGCTCAGGCCCAGCGTTCGAATATGCTCCACCGTCGCGTCCGCAGGCCGCCGATTCCCGTGGCAGGCCACGGTGGCCCCTGCCTCTGCCAGCGCCACAGCGATGGCTGCGCCCAGCCCGCTCGCCGCCCCTGTGACCAATGCGATCTTCCCATCCAGTCGAAACCTGTCCAAGATGCCCATGAATTCCAATGTAATCCAAACGGGGCTGCATCCTGAACCAAAGGAACAATTTCCCTCTTGCGCGGGAGATTCGGAAGCGTTCCTCTCAGGAGATGCGGCAGGTCTTTCCGGCCGCGCCGGGGCTGCCCCTGCGCAAGTATCCCCTGCGCTCCGCAGTTGGAGATTCAGAAGAGCACCCATTCTCGCAAAGCGTCTCTGGGCGTACTCTTAGACAGGCGGCCAACGCGGACAGGCGCAAACGCGGCGAAACGCCCTCAACCTCATGCTCAAACTGCAAAAATGGTTTCCCGGAATCAGTGCATCTGTCATCATGCTCGTCTCGGCTGCCGTATGCGCGGTGCTGGTCACCGTTCTGGCCGGCGGCCTCGTATACAGCGACACGCAAAAGCTGATCTCCGCCGCTGGCATTGCCGAACACTCGCGCGAAGTCCTCAGTGCGCTGCAGGCAGCCTCGCTCAACACGGAGCGAATCGAGTTCCGCACCCGCCTCTACCTGCTCACCGGAGACGGCGACCAGCTCAGCGCCGCGCGCTCCGAAGCCAATCAGCTCGACACTGCGGCCCTGCACCTGAAAGCTCTGGTCGCTGACAATCGCGGCGAATCCGGCAACATGGACAATCTTGCGGCCTGCACAGAAGCTCTCAACCACGCCCTCAACACCCTCAACACGCAGTCAGCGCTGCCCAGCACGCAAATCCTCTACTGCCAGGAAACGATCAGTCTGATGAGCGAGCAGGAGCGCCGCCTGCTGAACGCCCGCGACCAGAAATCACAGCATATTTCCACGGTTTCCCTGGTCACGGAGTTCGCCTTTATCGGGCTGTCGCTGCTCACCCTGGTGGTGCTGTTCGGCTTCCTGCTCCGCGACGCCTTGCTACGCCAGCGGACGGAGCAGCAAACGCTGCTGACCAATGAGGAGCTGGCGCAGAGCATCAAGGCTCTCGAAGACCAGGCCTCCGAGTCCGACCTGCTCACCTCCGCGCGCGATGAGCTGCAGCTTTGCGTCGACCTCCGCCAGGTCTACCAGTCCGCCGCGAACAGCTTCTCTCGACTCCTGCCTCAATCCAGCGGCTCTCTCTGCATGATCAACAACTCCCGCCAGATGGTGGAGGTGGTTTCCTCCTGGGGCAAGAACTTGATCGAGAGCTTCTCTCCGCCCGAGTCCTGTTGCGGCCTCCGCTCCGGGCAGCCTCGCTGGCGCCAGCCCGGCGTCTCCGAACTGCACTGCTCCCACTTCGCCGCGGCCCCCCCGGAGCATTATCTCTGCGTGCCCATCGTGGCCCACGGAGACACCATGGGCGTGCTCTGCATCGAGTGCCAGGATGAAAGATCCATGCTCTCCCTCCGCGAGCGCTTCGACGGCCTCCGCCAGCTCCTCCAACTCACCGGCATGGCGGTCGCCTCTCTGAACCTCCAGACCAAGCTGGAGAACCAGTCCCTGCGCGACCCTCTCACCGGCCTCTACAACCACCACTTCATGCAGATCGCGCTTGGCCGCGAGCTGGCGCGCGCCAGCCGGCACCAGAGCGTCCTCGCTCTCTTCATGCTGGACATCGACCACTTCAAACGCTTCAACGACACCTACGGCCATGCCGCAGGAGACACCGTCCTGAAGGCGGTCGCAGAGGTCTTCCGCTCCATCGTCCGCGGCGAGGACATCGTTTGCCGCTACGGCGGAGAGGAATTTACCATCATCCTTCCAGATATCGGAGAGGACATCGCGAACCAGCGCGCCGAAGCCATCCGCAAGTCCGTGGAGAAGCTGCGCGTCCCTCTGAAAACCGAGGACTACGCCCAGGTCGAGGTCACCGTTTCCATTGGAGTGGCCTTCTATCCAGCCGATGGAACCTCCTCCGACGCCCTGCTGCGAATGGCCGACGAAGCCCTGTATCGCGCCAAACGCGAAGGCCGCAATCGCGTGTCCCTCGCGCAACGCGAGTCCGCGCCCGAGCGCATCGGCATATAGGGAAGCCCTGATTGAATCGCATGTTGAGGGGGTGGGCTTTAGAGCGGAACCACCGTGGGCGTGCCCCAGCCAGCCTTTTGTCGCGGGAAAGCGCAAAGTCCGTTCGCCCCCTCAGGCGTTGACGGGCACAACTCTCTCCAGTTCGGTGATCAACGCCTCGATCTCGCGCGCAGGCACAGGCTGGGAGTAGAAGTATCCCTGCGCCTCATCGCATCCCGCCGCGCGCAGCAGGCCGAGGACCGCAGTCGTCTCCACA
>JAJZHR010000355.1 GCA_021810815.1 Acidobacteriota bacterium
ATCGCCTGCTCTTTTTCAGTTGCCGGGCCGTAGCCGTAGCTCAGGCCCATGCAGCCCAATCCCAGTGCTGAAACCTCCAGGCCACTCTTTCCTAAAGTGCGCTTTTGCATTGATTCTCCTTATTAACTCGACTGCTTGCCATTGTTGGAAAAGCTCATCTGGATACTTTTTCAAAGAAATTAGTTTGGTTCTGAAGTGCCTGAGGAGCCTGCTGCTCTTTGAGCTTCGCGCCAGTCGCGGGGCGGCATCCCTTCCCAGGCACGAAAGGCTCGCGAGAAGGAATTGGAATCCTCGTAACCCAGAAGATAGGCAGCTTCAGCCAACTCAAGGACTGAGTTGCTGAGGTAGTAGCGTGCCATCTGGCGTCGAGCTTCATCCAGGACGCGCTGGTAGCTCGAGCCGGAATTCTGTAAGCGCCGCTGGAGGGTCCGCGGGCTCATGTGGAGGTCTTTGGCAACGTCGTCCACGACCGGGCGGTGTCCCGTGAGTCTCTGCTGAATCGCTCCGCGAACCAGGTCAATGAGGTGATCCTCAGTTGCGGTGCGGTCTTTCAGTTCCTGATCGAATTGCGGCGCGAGCATCTCCAGCAACTCTGCGTTTCGTGTCACGAACGGAATGGCTGCGTCGTCCGCGCGAAAGATGATGGCGTTCCGCGATGCACCGCAGACCACTGGACAGCCAAAGTGCTTTTCCAGCGACTTTGTGTGGTTTCGAGGCTGCACCAGTTCCAGGCGGAGCGGCTTGATCCGTGTTCCTGTACCCTCGCGGGCGATGGTGAGCACCCACGCAAAACAGTGTTCGACAAGTACCGCCGGCTCGATGTTGACGGCAAGCGACCATCGGAACCGGATGGCCCACTCATTCTCGACCACTGCGTGCAAAATCTCCTCTGGAGCAGACAGCCGCTTATACCGAGCCATGTGATCAATTGCTGCGCCGAAACTAGCCGTTGACAAGGCCGCGAGGCCCATCGGATGAAAGCGTGCGATGCTGCTTTCCGTTCCGAGACGGACACCGATGGAAGCGTCCTTGCTGACGTCACCGATGGCGCGCCAAAGGTCGAAGAGTTCTTCCGTGGAGACGAGGATGCGGGTTTGATCGAAGAGGTTCTGCGGGAGACTCGCCCTGCGCAGCACCGCAGGAACAAGGATGCCCGCTTCCTCCAACCTCAACCGAAGACTGCCTGGTACGCGAAAGTGTTTGACCATTGTTCTGCTCAGCTTTCAAGACAGCTAGGTTGTGCGGGCCGATTACGGAGTCGGCAGAAGACCGGCAAGCATGGCAGAGATGACGCCGCCGTCAATCCGCCAACAGGCCTCGTTGAAGTCCGCCAGCAGAATGTGTTTGCCGAAGCCTTGATGGCGGGCAATCGCCATTCCGATCCCGCCAGCACCGATCACTACAACTACTTCAGTGTTCATAAACTCTCTCCTATGGATCGCGATTCGCTTTCACGCCTCTGCGGCGGTCACGCTCCGTTCGCGATCAACATGTTCTAACTTAGGCTTCGGAGATGGGCGCTGCCAAGCAAAGCACGCCAATCGCACTACAGAGTGCGCCAACACATCCGCTCGGACAACGGGCCGGAGTTCGTGGCCCGCGATCTGCGGTTCCTCGGCGCGGCCGTTGGCCCATGATGGCGCTCCTGATAACATTCAAGGCACGGAACGGAGCTATCCTACTTTAGATCGGGTGAATACCCGCGCTTGGGAAATGTCTTGATTGGGTCCGTGTCGTTGCAATGCTCACGCAGCGCGCTGCGAAGAAGGCCGATGTGCCGGGTAATATTGGCCTCTTCGACAGGACGTCGATGTCGCCAACGCCATCCGTGCCTCCGCGATGGCCTGCTGCGAGTAGCTCATCGCCTGCCATGTAGAGGCCAGCGCAGACCTGCCATCGGGTACGAAGTATGCTCGTCGACGGCGCGGCTCAGCAGGGTACGCGCTTCGTTCAGCCGGCCTTGATCGAGAGAGCGTTCCCCCTCCAGGTAGTCTGCAAATCAAGGGTTCTTTCTAGACCGGCAGCTACTATCAGATAATCCTGGCAGTCTTGCTCAAGGCGCGCGCCATCCAGTCTGGAAGTCTGGATGGAAGCGTGACGCATCAGCTCCTGTTGCACCTTCATCGGAGCGCCGGTCTCGTCCAGCCAGGAAAGAAGGCGTGGCGGAATGTATGCCACCCAATCCCTTCCTGCCCCTGTTCAAGGAACAGGTCTTCATCTCTCCCTGGTCTGATCCAGCGCGATATTGAGCAAGAGCACGTCCACGGCGGGTTCCCCCAGCAGGCCGAACTGGCGCGGCTTGATCCTGCTGATCACAAGTTGACGAACGGCATCCTCGGGAATGTGTCGCTGGCGTGCGACTCTTGGGACCTGATAGAGAGCCGCCGCCGGGCTGATGTCCGGGTCGAGACCGGAGCCCGAAGCTGTGAGCAAGTCAACGGGGACCGAGGCTCCGTCGGTCTCGGTGCTTACGCTCGCATTGATACGGTCGATCAGCGCTTTGCTGGTGGGAGCGAGGTTGGAGCCGGAGGATGCGGAGGCGTCGTAGCCGGTGCCTGCGGCTGAAGGACGGCTGTGAAAATAGCCATCGCCGGTGAAGGTCTGGCCGATCAGCCTGGAGCCGATAAGCTCGCCGTTGCGAACGATCAGCTGGCCGTCGGCCTTGTCCCGGAACGCGACGCTTGCGATGCCGGTGATGACGAGCGGATAGACCAGGCCGAGCCCAACGGCGGTGACAACGGTGTAGAGGCAGGCGGTGATGATGTGTTGCTTCATGCGATCTCCTTACGCCAGTGCAGCATGGCTAAGCCAGGTGCAGCACGGTGATGACTACGTCGATCAACTTGATTCCGATGAACGGAACGATGAGGCCGCCAAGGCCATAGACGAGCAGGTTGCGCCGCAGCAGGGAAGCCGCTGACATCGGCTTGTAAGCTACGCCCCGCAACGCAAGAGGGATGAGCCCGATGATGATGAGGGCGTTGAAAATCACAGCGGAGAGGACAGCGGATTCGGCGTTGTGCAGGTGCATGATGTTGAGCGCGTTAAGAACAGGGAAGACGCCCGCAAACATGGCCGGAATAATGGCGAAGTATTTGGCGACATCGTTGGAGATGGAGAAAGTGGTGAGCGCGCCGCGCGTCATCAGCAGTTGTTTGCCGATGCCGACGATCTCAATCAGCTTGGTTGGATTGGAGTCGAGATCGACCATATTGCCAGCTTCCTTCGCAGCCTGCGTGCCGGAGTTCATTGCGACACCGACGTCTGCCTGAGCGAGCGCCGGCGCATCGTTGGTGCCGTCGCCGGTCATGGCGACGAGCTTGCCATCGGCTTGCTCGCGGCGAATGAGGTCCATCTTGTCCTTCGGCTTGGCCTCGGCCAGAAAGTCATCCACGCCGGCCTCTCTCGCGATGGCTGCCGCGGTGAGGGGGTTGTCGCCGGTAATCATGATGGTGCGAATGCCCATGGCGCGCAGTTGCTCGAAGCGCTCGCGCATGCCGCCCTTGACCACATCCTTCAAGTGGATGACGCCGAGGGCGCGCCCATTTTCTATGACCGCCAGAGGCGTTCCACCGCTTTTGGCG
>JAJZHR010000356.1 GCA_021810815.1 Acidobacteriota bacterium
ACCGACCAGGCAAATCACCTGACGCAGTTGGACGACTTCAAAGGTAAGGTTGTGGTGATCTCCTTCGCCTACTCCCGTTGTCCCAACCCGAACTACTGCTTTCGACTCTCCAACAATCTGGCACAGGTGGGCCGGCGTTTTCATTCGCTCACCGGACAGAGCCTTGTTCTTCTGACCATCGTCATTGAACCCGGCCATGATCAGGGCCAGGCTCTGGCGCACTACGCCGATACCTGGAAGGCCCAGCCCGCCTCCTGGCACTTCCTCACCGGCCCGCTGGAAGACATTCACAACATCGCCGCACAGTTCGGCATGGACTTCTGGAACGACGATGGATACCTGACACACACGTTCCATACTCTGGTGATTGATCGCGACGGGCGTCTGGCCGCGAACCTTGAGGGCAACCAGTTCACGGCAGACCAGTTGGGAGACCTGGTGGGAACGGTACTGAGCCGCTCACCCGGCAATTCGGCCAGATTCTAAACGAGCTCGCCCGCGGGAAACGCCTCTCCATGCGGGCCGCAGTTATTGCCCGAAGAAAAGGAAGCGTCCGGTCCTGCTGGCGATGCCCCCCAACTTGCGTCGCAACGATGATGCCGAGTCTACGTTGACTTCGCCCAGGAGATGTTTGTCACTGGCCATAGCTCCGTCAATTCGAGCGAAGCTCCCGCCGCATTGCAGACCGCCCGATACGTCTACACCCTCACATGAACTGCCTCGGCCAGTCGATGCCCGGCGAGCTGCCACTCTCTCCGGGCACGGCACGCTCCATCCAGCGCCGCTACGGCCGATTCAGCTCGCGCACAGCAATCGCGGTCTTCTCTTTGCGCATCGCCGTCTTGTCGTCGCTCCACTTCTTCCACGCCGGGTTTGTCGCCGCCAGCTCCACACGCGCCTTCGACTTCACCACCTCGCGCGCCGCCAGCGACGGCAGGTCCTTGTACTCCAGCAGGATCAGGCTCGACCACGGCGCGCCCGCCGGGTTCTGGTTCACATACGACGCATACGACGACAGCACGCCGGCCTTCTCCCACGCATCGAACTGCGGCACCGCATACCCCTGCACATAGCTCGTGTACTTCGGCATGTCCACCAGCACGTCATACTCCAGCACAAAGAACTGCGAGTCCTTCGTCGTCGCGGCCACCGAGCTCTCGTTCACAATGTCCGCCGTGCCCGACGTATCGGCCGACGCAATCGGCTGCACATCCGCAGGCAGCCCGCCCGGATAGCTCTCCTCCACCTTCTGCCAGCGCGCCAGATCGGCAAAGTGATTGAACCGCACAATCAAAAACATGTCCGGCTCGCTCTCCGCCGCATACGTCGTAAACAGCATCTGGTAGCTCGCAAAGACACCCTGGCGCTTCCACTTCTCAAACTGCGTCACGCCTTCGCCCGCCATCAAGCTCCGAAAGCGCACTCGCGCTCCCGGCTTTGCGCGATACGTCTTAATCAACGCCGTTGGCCCATTCACCTCTGCCTGCGCCAGCGCGGCCTGCGCACCAACACCCAGCACGCACAACGCCACCACTCTTGAAACCGCTCCAAACGTCATCTCTGCTCTCCCGCGTCCTTCAACAACAAACCTACTTGCCGCCCAACGCCCACGCCGCACACGAATCGAACAGCTTCATCCCATCCGGAATCAGCAGGTCGAACTGATCCGGCGCCAACCCGAAGAACACGCGCCGCGACGGCATCACAAAATCGTGATCCCCATACACGCCCTTCTCGTATGCGAAGAGAAATCCCTTCTCCGGCTCTCCCGGAAGAAACGCAATCACCTGCGCCGACGGCAGCGGACGGCCCCAGTTATAGATCCTGATCGCATGCTTGATCGGCATGAACATCCCATTCGGAAACCCTGCCTGGATCGGGTTCGGCGCGTTCACCAGCCACAGAAACGACTGCTCTTCCTTCTCATCCTCGCCATAGTCCTTCTGCGGCTCGTAGCCCGTCATGCCCAGAAAGTCCAGCAGCCACGGCTTCAGCGTAAAGATAGGAACCGTCGTCGTGCGGTAGGAGTTCGTCACCGTCTTGGCCTTCACGTCGCTGGCCAGAAACACCAGGTCGTAGCCATCCGCTGCCGGCGGGTTCACGTCCGACACCATGTTCACCGTCATGCCCAGCGACTCAAAGTGTTTCTTGATACTCGCATCCACCGCCGCCGTCGGACTCGATGTCGCTGCAACCAGCAGCACCTTCTTGCCCGCAAAGACCGGGTTCGCCTGCTGCGCTCTCATCGCTCCAGCTCCCAGCATCAGCGCGGCCACTGCCGCAATCCGTCTCATCTGCATCGCTCTCTCCTCCTCGTCCTGCCGCGCCTCGCGCAGCTCTACTTCGACGGCGCGCTGATCGTCCAGAGCACCGTCGCATCGAACAACGCATGGCCCTGCTCGGTCAGATCGTCGAACGCAGGGTTGTCCACCGGAAACATCGTCCGTCGCGCCGGAGCCACAAACTCATCCGCCATCGCCGCTCCCTGCTCAAACCCGAAGATCGCGCGCTCATGCGTCGAGTTCGGCAGCGTCGCAATGATCACCGCCGACGGCGGCGGCGTCGCCCACTTCAACACGTCCGCCTCCTTGATGAACTTCACATACCCGTTCGGAAGCCCCGCTGCCATGGGGTGATTCGAGTTCACAATCTCCAGGTACGCCTCCGGCGGGTCCTCACTCTCCCTGGCCTCGCCGTGCTCGCCATAGTCCACATACCGCCTCCGCCCTGCCATCTTCAGCGAGTCCGCCATCAGACCCTCAAGACACATCAGCGGCACCTTCGCATCGCGGTACTTGTTCGTCGTCTTGTACTTCGAGTTCGTCGCCGAGATCAGGATCAGGTCCATCCCATCGGCATCACTCTGCGGCCGCGTCTGGTCCGCCTCTTTCACCACAAAGCCAACCTCCTTCAGGTGTTCGACAATGTGGTCGTCCGACTCCTCACCCTCCGGCGTGTCCAGCCGCCGCACAAACAAAACCTTCTTGCCCTTCGCCGCACGCGCCAGCGCGGCCTTCGTCGCTGCAGGGTCATACGCCGTCGGCGTCGAGGGCTGACTCACCGCCCAGCGCACCGTCGCATCGAACAGCTTCAACCCCACCCACCAGTCCGCCATCTCCGGATCACTCTCCGCCGGTCCATGCACCGCCGTCAGGTAATGAAACGTCGAGTCCTGAATGTAAAATCCTGCCCGCCGCGCCGGTGCCACAAGCCCTCCATACAGCGTCGCTCCGCGCTCATACGTGAACACTCCCGCGTGAGTCGGATCGCCCTCCGTGTTCACGATGATGTCCGCGCTTGCCGCAGGCTTGCCCCAGCCAAAGTTCTGCGGCAGCAGATACGACGTCCCGAACAACTGCGTCTTCCCGCCAAACTCTTTCACAATCGGATCGGTCGCATTCGGAAAGTACCCGTACAGCATCGAGAACGACCGCGCAAAGTCCTGCGCCGGATCAATCGTCTCGAAGTCCACGTGACGCTCCGGCCCGGTCATCTTCATATCCGGATAGTCCACCGTGTTCCACGTGAACACCGGCACCGCCACCGCCGCATACTTGTCCGCAACCACGCGCGGGTCGGCCGTC